>NZ_JBQKDN010000025.1:0-23704 GCF_052121815.1 Collinsella sp. LCP19S3_B6 | reverse complement strand
CGATACAATACGGAGAGGCGCAGCGATGCGCTCGGCGGCCGCACGCCGGCCGAGTTCCGCGCCGCGCTGGGAAGGGCCGCGTAACGGTCCAAGAAATCGTCCGCAGTCCCGGTCAAAATGGGATGCGCTTTCCGAATCAAAGGCCTTGCGGAAAGCGCGTCCCAGAATTGGCGTTCAAAACGGGGCGCATTTTCCGAAACATGGCCCTGAGGGAAGCTGTGTCCCGTTCTGAGCTGAAATACCGGGACGCAGTTTCCCTTTCAAACAGAACAAGGCGCGCTGCCTGCGGTTGATGCAGGCAGCGCGCCTTTTGCGTTGGGCCTCGTTGAGGTTCGAAGTCGTGGCTTGCGACCTTTAGGAGCGGGCGGCTCCGTCGACGGGGAGCACGGCGCCCGTGACGTAGGAGGACATGTCGCTCGCCAGGAAAACAAAGGCGTTGGCGACATCCTCGGGCTCGCCCATGCGACCCAGCGGAATGGTGGCGATGATGGGCTTGATGACCTCTTCGGGCAGGTTGGCGACCATATCGGTTTTGGTTACGCCGGGTGCGACGGCATTGACGCGAATGCCCATGGGGGCGAGCTCGCGCGAGAGCGACTGGACCATGCCGTTGACGGCAAACTTGGACGTGGGGTAACCGACGCCGGAGGGCTGACCGTACTTGGCGACCATCGAGCTCGTGGTGGTGATGGTGCCGCCGTGGCCGGCCTCGGTCATAATCTTGGCGGCCGCCTGGTGACCGTTAAAGACAGCGACGACGTTAAGGTCCATGACTTTGGCGAACTCCTCGGCCGTGTAGTCCAAAAGCGGCGAGCGCTGGGAGATGCCGGCGTTGTTGACGACCGTGTCCAAGCCGCCCATGTCGGTTGCAGCCTGGGTAAAAGCCTCGGTCACGGCCTCGAGTGAGGTGAGGTCGCAGGAGCGGCCCCAGACCTTGGCGTCGGGATAGGCGGCCGCCAGCTTCTCAACGGCCGCGTCGGCAGTCTCCTGGCGCGAGCCAAAGACGGTGACGGCGGCACCCTCTTCGATAAAACGGCAGGCGATGGCATAGCCGATACCGCGCGTGCCTCCGGTGACGATTGCTTTCTTGCCCTCGAGCAACATAGTGCTTCCTCTCATCGCGGGCGGACACTCTCAGCACAGCGTAGCGGTAGCCGGAATCGACCGCGTTTGCATATCGGTGAACGGTAGCGCGCGTTACCGATGAGCGGCTCGCGCAAATGTGCTCTGCCGTTGTGCTTAGGGCAGGAGGCAAAAGGGCTCCCGTCCCACATCGGACGGGAGCCCTCAAAGCGCGTATTGCTAGGCGAGCGTTGGGTTAGTTGGCCATGACGCCTTCGGTCCAGGCCTCGACGTCCTCGATGCGCAGGACGTTGGCGACCTCGGCCACGCAGTCGACGCTGGCAAGCTCGGCCGCGGCAGCCTGGACGTCCTTCTCGAGCGCGCGGTGCGTCAGGAAGATGACCGAGCAGGCATCGCTGACGCCCGACTTGCCGTCCTCGACCTGGTTGATGAGCGAGATCGAGATGTTGTGCTTGGCAAAGATATCGACCGTCTCGGACAGGGCACCCACGCGGTCGGCGACCTTCAGGCGCACATAGTACTTGGTCTGGAGCTCGTCCATGGGCTTAAAGGCGAGGTTGTGGCCATAGGGCTCAATCTCGGGCAGCGGAGCCACGCCGCGGCTGATCTGCTCGGAGAGCGACAGGATATCGCCCACGACGGCGCTCGCGGTGGGGAAGGAGCCTGCGCCGGCACCGTAGAACATGGTCTCGCCCACGGCGTCGCCTACCACGTAGACAGCGTTCATGGCGCCGTTGACCTTGGCAAGCATGTGGTCGGCGGGAATCAGCGTGGGATGCACGCGGACGTCGACGCCGGCGTCGGTGTTGCGGGCGATGCCGAGCAGCTTAATGGTGTAGCCGAGCTCGCGGGCCTGGGCGATGTCCTCGGCGCCGATGGTACGGATGCCCTGCTGGTACACATCATCGGTGGTCACGCGGGTGCCAAAGCCGATGGAGGCGAGGATCGCCGTCTTGCTGGCGGCGTCGAAGCCGTCGACGTCGGCGGACGGGTCGGCCTCGGCATAGCCCTTGGCCTGCGCGTCGGCAAGCACGTCGGCGTAATCGACGCCCTCGGCGTCCATGCGCGACAGGATATAGTTGGTGGTACCGTTGAGGATGCCGGCGATGGTCAGGATCTTGTTGCCCACCAGGTCGTGCTCGAGCGTGCTCACGATGGGGATGCCGCCGCCGCAGCTGGCCTCGCACTTAATCTGCACGCCGCACGCGCGCGCCTTCTCGGCAAGCGTCTCGACGTGGCGGCCCAACAGGGCCTTGTTGGCAGAGACGACGTGCTTGCCGTTCTCAAAGGCGGTGGTGAAGATCTCGGTCGCGGGATGCTCGCCGCCGATCAGCTCGACGACGATATCGACGGCTGGGTCGGTAACGACGTCATGCCAGTCACTCGTAAAGGCCTCGCGCTCAATACCGGCTGCCTCGGCCTGCTCCCAGGCAAGCGCGCAGGCGCGGGTCAGCTTAAGGTCGATGCCGTAGGCGGCCAGGTACTCATCGTGGTGGCTCTTGATCAGACGGGCCACGCCGCCGCCGACGGTTCCCAGACCGATCAGACCGACGTTCACGGTGCGCAGGGGTTCGCTCATAGATAGCTCCTTCGTGCATCTTATAGATTGATTGATCAAGTAATGTTGAGTGCATTCTAGCGTGAACCGAGAGCGCGCGCTCGCCAGGCAACAGGAGTCGCACAAAACGGCACCCCCGAAACGCTGCGGAAACATTGGAAACATGCTCGCTACAAACGGAACTCCGTAACAAACTGTCAACGTTTGCGCCATAAGGTTTGCCCCGTACCGCAAGACGGCCGCACCGCGGCCAGCGAAAAAAAGGGGGACACCATGTTCAACATCAACAGCACGCTCAGCCGTAGGAACTTTCTTGCCGGCGCCGCGGCGCTCGGCAGCGCTGCCGCGCTCGCTGGTTGCTCGTCGGGTGGCTCGGACGGCGGCTCCGCCGATGACGGTAAGACCTTCAAGATCGGTGTCATCGGCCCTCTGACCGGCGCCGCGGCAACCTATGGCGTTTCGGCCGAGAAAGGTGCCAAGCTCGCCGCCAAGGACTTCTCGACCAAGGATCTCAAACTCTCGCTTAAGTCCGAGGATGACGTCGCCGACGGCGAGAAGGCCATCAACGCCTTCAATACCTTGTGCGACTGGGGCATGCAGGCGCTCGTCGGCCCCGTCACGACTGGTGCCGCCGTCGCCGTCTCGGGCGAGATAGCCGACGATATGCTCATGGTCACGCCTTCGGCCTCGTCGCTCGACGTCACCAAGGATAAGACCACGGTCTTTCAGGTTTGCTTCACCGATCCCACCATGGGCGCCAGCGCCGCGAAGTTCCTGGCCGAGAAGTATGCAGACGCCAAGATCGCCCTGTTCTACAACTCCGGCGATACGTATAGCTCGGGCGTTGCCGACGCTTTTGCCGAGCAGGCCAAGGCGTCCAAGCTCGATATCGTCGATACCGAGACCTTTAAGGACGACTCTTCCACGAGCTTTACCAACCAGCTCACCAAGGCCAAGGAGGCCGGCGCCACGCTTATCTTTGCCCCGATCTATTACACGCCGGCGTCCGTCCTGCTCAAGAACGCCAAGGACATGGGCTACGAAATGACCCTCATGGGCACCGACGGCATGGACGGCCTGCTCTCCGTTGAGGGCTTCGACACCTCTCTTGCCGAGGGCGTGCTGCTCATGACCCCGTTCTCTGCCGACGATGAGAAGAACGCCGACTTCGTCAAGGCATATAAGGACGCCTACAACGAGACGCCCAACCAGTTTGCCGCTGATGCTTATGACTGCATCCACGCGATTGTCGAGGCAATCGATGAGGCGGACATCGACATTACGGTCGACGGCGCCGACATTGCCGGCGACCTTGCCAAGGCTATGCGCAAGATCAAGATTGAGGGCCTGACAGGCGAGCTCACGTGGAACGACGAGGGCCAAGTCGAGAAGCCCGCTACGGCCTATGTGATTCAGGACGGCAAGTACATCGCCGCCTAAGTGCATATAACGAGACCGGTGGGGCCATGTTATTCAGGGCAGGAAAGGTTGTAACAGAACGGAAACATTACTTTCACACAATAAAGTCGCTAAACTGTATAAACCGACAGAAATACGCATAATTATGGATAAATGGACAAGGCAAAAGAAAAGTTGAAATAATCGCCACTTTTCTCAACTAAAGCGTCTACTATTTTGCGAACGCCGAAGACGGCGGAGGATGGCCTGTCGGGTAACCGAAACCCGACGAGATTTGAGAGGAGAGCCGCATGTCGAGCCTCACCGGTAAGTCATTGAACCCTGTTATGAATCGCAGGAGCGTTATCGCGAGCGCAGCAGGTCTGGGGGCGATGTCCATTCTAGCTGGCTGCTCCTCCAACGGCGGCGACAGCGGTTCCGCTTCGAGCGACGCTTCGTTTAAGATCGGCACCATTGGCCCGCTGACCGGTGCCGCCGCGTCTTACGGCAAGTCCGTTACCCAGGGCGTCGAGCTTGGCTGCAAGGACTTCTCCACCAAGGAGCTGCCGCTTGCCAGCAAGGCCGAGGACGACCAGGCCGACGGCGAGAAGGCCGTCAACGCCTTTAATAACCTGCTCGACTGGGGCATGCAGGCCCTCGTCGGCCCGACCACCACGGGTGCGTCGGTTGCCGTTGCCGCAGAGTGCAGTAACGACCCCAAGACATTCATGATCACCCCGTCCGCGTCCTCCGAGGACGTCACCGACGGAAAGGATTGCGTCTTCCAGGTTTGCTTTACCGACCCCAACCAGGGCGTCAACGCTGCCAAGTTCTTGGCAGAGAAGTATGCGGACGAGAAGTTCGTGCTGTTCTATAACTCCGGCGACGCTTATTCTTCGGGCATTGCAGATTCCTTTAAGGCTCAGGCCGCTGAGTCTAAGCTCGAGATTGTTGACGAGGAGACCTTTAAGGACGACTCCGCTACGAGCTTTACCAACCAGCTGACCAAGGCCAAGCAGGCCGGCGCCACCATGATCTTTGCGCCGATCTACTACACGCCGGCGTCCGTCCTGCTCAAGAACGCCAAGGACATGGGCTACGACGTCAAGATGATGGGATGCGACGGCATGGACGGCATCCTGGGCGTCGAGGGCTTCGACACCTCTCTTGCCGAGGGTCTGCTGCTCATGACCCCGTTCTCCGCCGACGACGAGAAGAATGCCGACTTCGTCAACGCTTACAAGGATAAGTACGGCGATACCCCCGACCAGTTTGCCGCCGATGCCTACGACGGCGTGCACGCGGTGGCCGAGGCCCTCAAGGAGGCCGGTCTTGGTGTCGACGCCGACCCGACCGAGGTCGCCGAGAAGCTGCCCAAGGCTATGCTCAAGATTACCGTTGACGGTCTGACCGGCAAGCTCTCCTGGAACGACAAGGGCCAGGTCCAGAAGGATCCTACGGCGTATGTCATCACCGACGGCAAGTACGTACTGGCCTAATAGGCCGCCTTACATAGAGCGGTTTTGATCCCAAGCAGGGGAGGTTTTCGCCTTCCCTGCTTGCTTGGTATCTGGGGACAACGTAACGTCCCTGTTTCATACATCAACTGGAAACCTATTCGAAAGGGGGATGTGGAACATGACGGTCTTTATCCAATACCTGGTCAACGGCCTGTCCATGGGCAGCGTCTACGCCATCATCGCGTTGGGCTACACCATGGTCTACGGTATCGCCAAGATGCTCAACTTCGCTCACGGCGATGTCATCATGGTCGGTGCCTATGTCTCGTTCTGCGCCACGTCGTATCTCGGCCTCCCGGGCTGGGCATCTGTAGTTCTCTCTTGTGTGGTCTGCACGGTTCTCGGTGTTCTCATTGAGGGTCTGGCCTATAGGCCGCTGCGCCAAGCAGGCCCGCTGGCCGTTCTGATTACGGCCATCGGTGTGTCCTACTTCCTGCAGAATGCCGCGCAGCTTCTGTGGGGCGCCACGCCCAAGAACTTCACTTCGCTCGTCACCTTCCCGGTGCCGGAGTTCTTGGCCAAGTTCAACGTAAGTGCCGTCTCGCTCGTCACCATCGTCGCCTGCCTGGTTATCATGGCCGGTCTGATGATCTTTACAGGTAAGACCAAGATGGGCAAGGCCATGCGCGCCGTGTCCGAGGACAAGGCCGCCGCTCAGCTCATGGGCATCAACGTCAACCGCACCATCTCGATGACGTTCGCCATCGGCTCCGCCCTTGCCGCCATCGCCGGTGTGCTCCTGTGCTCCTACTCGCCGGTTCTGCAGCCCACCACGGGCGCCATGCCTGGCATCAAGGCCTTCGACGCTGCCGTTTTCGGCGGCATCGGCTCCATCCCCGGTGCCTTTGTCGGCGGCATTCTCATCGGCATCATCGAGGCGATGGCGCAGGCTTACATTTCCACGAGCCTTGCCAACTCCATCGTCTTTGGCGTTTTGATCATCGTCCTGCTCGTCAAGCCTGCCGGCCTCTTGGGCAAGTACGTACCCGAGAAGGTGTAGGTGAGCGTTATGAAGTTTCTTACAGACAAGCAGACGCGTCACGACTTTGTCACGTACGCCATGTGCGTTGTGGCGTTCGCCATCGTGTTCTTTATGCAGTCTAACCACATGATTCCGCGCATGATTGTCGGTCAGCTGGTTCCCATCACGGCCTATATCGTCATGGCCATCTCGCTCAACCTCGTCGTCGGCATCGCGGGCGACTTGTCGCTAGGCCACGCGGGTTTTATGAGCGTCGGCGCCTATACGGGAATCGTCACCGCCGTCGCGCTGGAGAGCGCCATTCCGTCTGACCCGGTGCGCCTGATCATCAGCATTGTGGTCGGCGCTATCGCCGCCGCCATTCTGGGCTTCCTGATCGGTATTCCGGTTCTTCGCCTGAGCGGTGACTACCTGGCCATCGTAACCTTGGCCTTTGGCGAGATTATCAAAGAGATCGTTACCTGCCTCATTGTGGGCGTCGATTCCCGCGGCCTGCACGTGATCTTTAACATCACGGGCAATTCCACGATCGACGACCTACACCTGCTCGAAGACGGCACCGCTATCATCAAGGGTGCCCAGGGCGCATCTGGTGTTTCGACCTACTCGACGTTCCTTGCTGGCGCCATCCTGGTTATGGTTGCGCTCGTGATTGTGCTCAACTTGGTCCGCAGCCGCACCGGTCGTGCCATCATGGCCGTGCGCGATAACAAGATCGCTGCCGAGTCCGTGGGTATCTCCGTCACCCAGTACCGCATGATCGCCTTCGTGGTTTCCGCCGCTCTCGCCGGTGCTGCCGGAGCCCTCTTCGGCGGTAACTTCTCGCAGCTCTCCGCCACTAAGTTCGACTTCAACACGTCGATTCTCATTCTGGTGTTCGTGGTCCTGGGCGGTCTGGGCAACATGCGCGGTTCCGTCATCGCGGCGGCGCTGCTCACGGTGCTCCCCGAGCTGCTCCGTCAGTTCTCGGACTACCGCATGCTCATCTACGCCATCGTGTTGATTCTGGTCATGGTCTTTACTAACAACCCGCAGCTCAAGGCGTTCTTCGCGCGCATTAAGGACCGCTTTGCTTCCAAGAAGGAGGTGGCAACCGATGCCCAGTAAGTTTGAGTTCAACAAGGGCAAGATGGTCCCGTATCCTTCTGGCGCCATCGTTCCTGACCGCGACCTGGGCGAGCGCCCGGCGCTCGAGTGCATCCACCTGGGCATTGAGTTCGGCGGCCTTAAGGCGGTCGACGACTTTAGCCTGACCATCGGTAAGACCGAGATCGCCGGTCTCATCGGCCCCAACGGCGCCGGCAAGACCACGGTCTTCAACCTGCTCACCAAGGTGTACCAGCCCACGCACGGCACCATCCTGCTCGACGGTGAGGACACCTCGGGCAAGTCCGTCTACCAGGTCAACCGCATGGGTATCGCTCGTACCTTCCAAAACATCCGCCTGTTCAACACCATGACGGTGGAGGACAACGTAAAGGTCGGCCTGCACAACCAGGAGCGCTACTCCGGCTTTGAGGGCGTGCTGCGCCTGCCGACGTATTGGAAGCACGAGAAGGCCGCCCATGAGCGCGCCATGGAGCTTCTGTCTATCTTTGATATGGAACATCTGGCAAACGAGCAGGCCGGCTCGCTACCTTACGGCGCTCAGCGTCGTTTGGAGATCGTCCGCGCGCTTGCCACCAATCCCAAGCTACTACTGCTCGACGAGCCTGCCGCCGGCATGAACCCGTCCGAGACTGCGGAGCTCATGGCGAACATCGTCAAGATTCGCGACACCTTTGGCATTGCCATCATGCTCATCGAGCACGACATGTCGCTCGTCATGAATATTTGCGAGGGTATCTGCGTGCTTAACTTTGGCAAGGTCATCGCCAAGGGCACGGCCGAGGAAATCCAGAACAACGAAGCCGTTATTGAGGCTTATCTGGGCAAGCAGGATAAGGGGGAGAACTAAATGGCAGAGCCGATGCTTTCCGTCTACAACATCAACGTCTGGTACGGCGCCATCCACGCCATTAAGGACATCTCCTTTAACGTTAACGAGGGCGAGATCGTGGCCCTGATTGGCGCGAACGGCGCCGGCAAGTCCACGACGCTCAAGACTGTCTCGGGCCTGCTGCGCTCCAAGACCGGCTCCATCAAGTTTATGGGCGAGGACATTATCCATACGCCCGCCGACAAGCTGGTTGGCAAGGGCCTGTCTCAGGTACCCGAGGGGCGTCGTGCCTTTTTGCAGATGACGGTCGAGGAGAACCTGGAGATGGGTGCCTATACACAGCCCAAGTCCACGGTTGCCCCGGGCCTCGAACGTGTTTACGAGCAGTTCCCGCGCCTGAAGGAACGCCGTCGCCAGGTGGCCGGCACCCTTTCGGGCGGCGAGCAGCAGATGCTCGTTATGGGTCGTGCCCTTATGAGTAACCCCAAGCTGCTCATGCTCGACGAACCCTCCATGGGTCTGGCGCCGATCCTGATCGAGCAGATCTTCCAGATTGTCGAGGATTTGCACAAGGCCGGCACCACGGTGCTCCTGGTCGAGCAGAACGCGCAGATGGCGCTTTCCATCGCCACACGCGGCTACGTGCTCGAGACCGGCAAGATCACCATGACCGGCACCGGCCAAGAGCTGCTGCACGACGACAACGTCCGCAAAGCTTATCTTGGTGGTTAATCCATCCAGTAATAGGGGCGCTGACCAACTCGGTCAGCGCCCCTTTTGAAATGATCCGTTGGCTTGGTATTTAAAGTGCGACAATGCCGTGTGGAAATAGAAGTGTCATCTGGGGGGTCTATCTATGCTGTACGAGTTTTGTGCCGAGAACTTTGAGCGGGTGCCGGCGGCCATTGCGGCCGGTGCGGGACGCATTGAGCTGTGCGACAACCTTGCGGTTGGTGGCACCACGCCCTCGGCCGGCGTTATCAGCGCTACGACCAGCTATGCTCGCGAGCACGATGCACGGGTGATGTGCATGATCCGTCCGCGTGGCGGCGACTTTTACTACAACCAGGACGAGCTGCGCATGATGGAGATGGACTTGGGCCTTGCCGTAAGCGCCGGCGTCGATGGCTTGGTCTTTGGTTGCTGCAAGCCTTGTGCCGGCGGATGGGCGCTCGATGAACTTGCGTTGGGCGCCCTTGTGATGGCTGCGGGCTGCGCGACCGAGGAGTGCAAGCGCGAATCCATCGACATCACCTTTCACATGGCGTTTGACCAGCTCTCGCCCGAGGCTCAGCTCGACGCGATTGACACGCTCGCCGACTGCGGCATAACGCGCATCCTTACGCATGGCGGTGCCGCCGGCACGCCGATTGAGGACAACCTGGAGCATCTGTCGCACCTTATCGACTACGCGGACGATCGCCTGACCATCCTTCCCGGCGGCGGCATTTCCGCGGCCAACCGCGATACCGTGGCTGCGGCACTGGGCGTCTCCGAGCTCCATGGCACCAAGATCGTGCCGCTGGAGGTATAACCCGTGCCCCTGGTATTTGACGTTCAGCAGGCGAGCGGGAAGCCCGACGACAACCGGCGCCCTGGCACCGCGTGCCCCTTTTGCGATACCGAGGAACTCGCCAATATCATCCGGCGCGACGGTGACTGTATCTGGCTCGAGAATAAGTTCAAGACCCTGCGCGCCACCCGTCAAACCGTGCTGATCGAGTCGTCCGACCATGACGCAGACCTGGTGACCTATGCGCCGGACGAGCTGCATCATGTGATGCGGTTTGCCCTGGGTTGCTGGCAGCAGATGATCGATTCACGGCAGTATCGAAGCGTGCTCATGTACAAGAACAAGGGTCCGCTCTCGGGCGGTAGTCTCGTTCATCCGCACATGCAGATTGTGGGTTTGGAGCAGGAAGATGGCTATGCTTCGCTGACTTCCGCCAATTTCGAAGGTATCAATGTCTGGCAACAGGGGAGAATTGCGGTCAACATCTCAACCGAACCGATTATGGGGTTCTTTGAGGTCAACGTTTCAGCTCCGCGGGGAATCGCCGCCAGCGATGACACGCGGGACCAAGCCGAGGCGGATCTCTTCGCCGATGCGATCCAGGTAGCTCTGCGTTATATCCTAAACGAGCACCACGGTGGCCGTGCAGAGTCGTACAACTTGTTCTTCTATCACCTGGGCGGTCGGACCATTGCCAAGGCGCTGCCGCGTTGGGTGGTTTCGCCCTACTTTGTCGGCTATCGTTTGGCCCAGGTCAATGCCGAGACGACGCTCGATATCGATGCTGAGCGCCTGCGCGCGCATCTGGAAACGCTCGTATAGCAAGACTAACACCCGCGTAATGCGGACAGTCTAGCGTGCCATGGCGTCGCGGCCGGCCTCGACGCGCTTGCGCTGGGCAGCGCGCTCCTCGCCGGTTAGACGCTCAAAGAGATGCCCGATAAGCGAGGCAAGTACCTGCTGAAACAGCGTTCCGCACATGACGGGAAATACGACTTCGCCCGGAAAGTATTGCGTGGCGATGACGGCGCCCGAAGAGATGTTGCGCATGCCGCAGGTAAAGCACATGGTAGTCGTTTCGCTATACGGCAGATGCAGTGCGCGGGCGACCAGAATACCGATGACAAAGCCGCTGATGGCGAAGATTAAAATAAAGAGGGCGACTTCCAAGCGCACCGCGTTCATGTGCAGCACGTACTCGCTCATGGCGGTGGAGTTCGACGCGATAACACCCATCATCATGAACTTGCAGGCGGGCGAGAGCGCGGGGGAGAGCTTCTCGTGTCCCCATCCGCGCGTGAGTTCGTTAATCACGATGCCGAGCAGGGCGGGGATAGCGATCATGAAGGCCATGTTCTGCATCATGCCCGGCACGTCGATCGAGACGGTGGCGCCCAGCAAGAGCTTAAGCGTGAGCGGAATCGTAACGGGTGAGATAACCGAGGACGTCAGGATGATGGTGAGCGCGAGCGGGCCGTTGCCGCCGAACATGCTAATCCACATAAAGGCAGTGACTGCCACAGGTACGCTGTACTCGAGCACGATACCGCAGACTAGGTTGGGGTTGGAGCCAAAGAACAGCGACCCCATGGCATAGGCTGTTATGGGAATAAGCACCGCCGAGACCAGCAGCGCCAAAATCAGGTGCAGCGGACGGCGGAATACTTCGGCTACCTGATGGAAGGTGTTGCTGAGGGCACCTTGGAACGTCATAAAGGCAAACAGGGTGGGGACGATGGGCTTGAATACGCCGATCTGCTGGGGAAAGAGCACGCCGAGCGTCACGCAAATCGGAACGATGATCTGCATATGCCCCGCGAGGAACTTACCCAGTCCAACCCATTGCTTCATATGCGCTTGTGACTCCCTTTGCTCGTGAATCCGTTTTGAATGGATATGCTAGACGCTCGCATGCGTCCGTGTGGCTGAAACGCCCGATTATTTCGAGGCTATTACCGCCCTCGTTTATCGAAACCACGGCGTGCTGGACGTTGTGCGTCCGCGCCGCACGGTATAATAAATCCGTACAACAGATCTGCCTGCCGAAGCGGGCATACACAGAGGACTCATCGCTATGAACCGTGAGAGGTATCGCGGCGACCTGCCCCTATCGGGGGTGGGCGCCTATGTCATCGCTTAAGACAACGCATCGCTGGGCGGTCGCTCAGCAAAACCCCGAGCTCGAAAAGGAGCTTTCGGCTGGCCTGGGCATACCCGGGCTGGTGGCGCGCATTATGGTTGCGCACGGCATTACATCCATCGAGGAAGGCCAGCTTTTTTTGACGCCTTCGCTCGATCGCGACTGGGCGGACCCGCTCGTTATTCCGGGTATGGCGGTCGTCGTCGACCGCGTTGAGCGTGCTATTCGCAGCCACGAGCGCATCGCCGTCTTTGGCGATTTTGACGTCGACGGCATTACGTCGACTTGTCTGTTGACCGAGGCGCTGCGTTCGTTTGGCGCCAACGTCACGCCGTTTATTCCGCATCGTTTTGACGAGGGCTACGGCCTGTCGCGTGCGGCGCTCGACCGCGTTAACGAGCTCGCTCGCCCCCAGCTGATCGTGACCGTCGATAACGGCATTGCCGCCAAGGAAGAGGCCTCCTATCTGGAGAGCCTGGGGATCGATTTGGTGGTCACGGACCATCACGAGCCGTCCGACCAGGTGCCGCAGGACGTGCCCCTGACCGACCCCAAGCTCGAGGACAAGGGTCCCTCGCGCGAGCTTGCCGGTGCCGGCGTGGCACTCAAGCTGGTGCAGGTCCTGGGCGAGCGTTTGGGCAAGCCGTCGTATTGGCGTTCGCTGATAGAGGTCGCGGCGCTGGGCACCGTGTCCGACATGATGCCGCTTACGCCCGAGAATCGCGCACTGGTCGCCGAGGGCATCCAGCAGATGCGCGTGACGGCCCGTCCCGGCTATATCGCGCTTGCCGCACTTGCCAAGGCCGACCTTTCTACCATTACGGCCGACGGCCTGTCGTTTTCGCTCATCCCCCGTCTGAATGCTGCCGGCCGCATGGCCGATCCCAAGCTGGCGCTCGACCTGCTGCTTGCCCGCGACCCCATCGAAGCGAGCGCGCTTGCCGCCGAGCTCGAGGAAATCAATCGCCAACGCCGCGAGATCGAGGCCGAGCTTACGCGCGATGCCATGGCGAAGGTCGAGGAGACTTATGACGGCGGGCGCGCAATCGTCGTGGGCGGCGAGGGCTGGCACGAGGGCGTCAAGGGCATCGTGGCGAGCCGCTTGACCAATCGCTATCACGTGCCGGCGCTGCTCTTCTCGATCGAGGATGGCGTTGCGCGCGGATCGGGCCGCTCGGTGGGCAAGATCAACCTGTTCGACGCCGTCGAGCGTTGCTCCGACCTGCTGATTCGTCGCGGCGGGCATGCCGGTGCGGTGGGTGTGACCATCGAGGCATCCAAGCTCGATGAGTTCCGCCGTCGCCTTTCGGCCGTGCTATCGGAGCTTCCCGCCGAGGACTTTGAGGACACTGACGAGGTTGCCGCCACCGTTGATCTCTCCGAGCTAAATATCGAGACCATCGAGCAAATTTCCCGTCTTGAGCCGTTTGGCCAGGGCAATAAGGTGCCGCTTCTGGCCGCCGAGGGCGTGACGATGTGCGATCGCGCCGTGGTGGGCAAAACCGGCGAGCACATGCGCTTTGTGGCGACCGATGGTGCCGCGAGTGTGCCGGCCATCATGTTCCGCGTGCCGCAGATCGATAGGCTCATCAATTGCGACAGCGCCGTCGACTTGGTGTTCGAGGCCGTGGCCGAGCATTGGCAGGGACGTGTGAAGCCCAAGCTCATGATCAAAGATGTCTTGGTGCGCGATACCGCGGCGCCCAATATCGACGATCCGGCATGTGAGCTTCGCCGCGGCGTGCAACCGGCGGATTCTGGTCTGCGCCTGGAGTCGCGTAAACGCGAGACGCTCGCCCAGCTTTCTTATACCGAGCTCACGCGCTCGCTTATCCATAGCTTTATCGGCTCGAACCAGCCGCATCGCGCGCAGGTCGAGGCACTCGACGCGCTTGCCGACCATCAGAGCGTTTTGGCCGTTATGGGGACGGGGCGTGGCAAGTCTCTGATTTTCCATGTGCATGCCGCGCGCGAGGCGGTTCTTCGCGGGCGTGCGAGTATTTTTGTCTATCCTCTGCGTTCGCTCGTTGCCGATCAGGCCTATCACCTTTCCTCGACGATGGCCGCGCTCGGCATTGGTGTCGGCGTGCTGACTGGCGAGACCGTGGAGGCCGTACGCGATGACGTGTTCGCCGGCCTTGCTTCGGGTCGCACCGGTATCGTTCTCACGACGCCCGAGTTCTTGTCTATCCACCGCGATCGATTTGCGCGTTCTGGACGTATTGGCTTCGTTGTTATCGATGAGGCGCACCATGCCGGTCTTGCTAAGGGTGGTGACCGGAGTGCATACCTCGATATGCCCGATATTCTTAAAGCCCTGGGCGACCCCGTTGTCATGGCGGCAACGGCTACCGCGACGGCTCCAGTTGTGGCAGAGCTTGCTCGCGTATTGCCGATTACCAGCACGGTGGTCGACGAGACCGTTCGCGAGAACCTACAACTCGAGGACGATCGTGACCTTGCGAGCCGTGAAAATCGCCTGGTTTCGATCGTTGCGACGGGGGAGAAGACCGTCATCTACGTGAACTCGCGCGACCAGTCCGTGGCGCTTGCCAAGACGTTGCGCAAACGTGTGCCCGACTGCGCGACCCATATCGCGTTCTATAACGCCGGGCTTGCGCGTTCCGATCGCCGACGCGTCGAGGAGGCGTTTCGAGATGGCAGCCTGAGCTGCATCGTTTCAACCTCGGCCTTCGGTGAGGGCGTCAACCTGCCCGATATCCGCCATGTCGTGCTCTACCACATGCCGTTTGGCGCGATTGAGTTTAACCAGATGAGTGGCCGTGCCGGCCGCGATGGGCAGCCTGCCGTGATTCACCTGCTCTATTCGTCTCGTGACGCTCGTATTAATGAGCGCCTGCTCGATTGTTACGCGCCCGAGCGCGATGAGCTTGTCACGCTCTATCGGGCGCTGCAGACCATGTGGCGCTCCAATCGTGGCAAGACGGGGGACGATTCATTCTGCGCAAGCGATATCGACATTGCGCAGATGTGCCTTGCAATCGACGCGCGCACGCCGGTCGATGAGCGTTCGGTGGCAAGCGGCTTGGGAATCTTCGAAGAGCTCGGTTTCTGTCACGTTTCGGGGTTTGACGATACCCGTCGCATCGCGATGACCGAAAACCCCGGGCGCGTGCAGTTGAGCAGGTCGATCCGCTATTTGGAGGGCTTGCGCTCGCGCATGGAGTTCTCGGCTTTCCGGAGTTGGGCACTCGATTCGTGCGCTTCTGATATGCTTACCAAAATTAACCGCCCGATCGTACCGCGGGCCTAGGGAAGGGGACCTCGATGGATGCCGCAGCCCGTACCGCCCATGATTCCGCCCTCCAGCCCTTTTCGGAGATGGAGCACTATACGCATGCCGATGATCTGCCGCCCGAGATTATGGCGGACAGCTACGACAAGCTGGAGCGCCTGTGCCTTAAATATATGAGTGAGGATGACTTCTCCAAGGTGGAGCAGGCCTACTGCTTTGCTGCCGAGAAGCACTGCAACCAAAAGCGGCGCTCGGGTGAGATGTACATTAACCATCCCGTCGAGGTGGCTATCATTTTGGCCGACCTTAAGATGGACTGCGATGTGGTGTGCGCTGCATTGCTGCACGATACCGTCGAGGATACCGATACCTCGCTTGCCGATGTTTCGGGTCTGTTTGGCGAAACCGTGGCAGAGCTCGTCGACGGCGTGACCAAGCTCACCAACATCGAAGTCGACAACATGGACGAAAAGCAGGCGCTTACGCTGCGCAAGATGTTCCTCGCCATGTCCAAGGACATTCGCGTCATCATCGTCAAACTCGCCGACCGCCTGCATAATATGCGCACGCTTGCCGCCCTGCGCGAGGACCGCCGCCTGTTTAAGGCGCGCGAGACCATGGATGTGTACGCGCCCCTGGCCGACCGCCTGGGCATGAGCTCTATCAAGTGGGAACTCGAGGATCTGTCCTTCTTCTACCTTGAACCCGACGCTTACCAGCGCATCGCCCGCATGGTGGCAGAGTCACGCGAGGTTCGCGAACGCTTTCTGGCCGAGACTATCAAGACGCTTACCGATGAGCTCGACCGCATTGGCCTTGAGGGTTTTCAGATCAACGGTCGTTCCAAGCACTATTGGTCCATCTATCAAAAGATGAAGCGCAAGGGCAAGGAGTTCTCCGAGATTTATGATCTGGTGGCGCTGCGCGTCATCACCCATTCGGTGCGCGATTGCTATTCCACGCTTGGTGCCGTGCATACTTTGTGGCATCCCATGCCCGGTCGTTTTAAAGACTATATCGCCATGCCCAAGGTCAATAACTACCAATCGCTCCATACGACGGTTATCGGCCCCACGGCCCGTCCGCTCGAGATTCAGATTCGAACCTACGAGATGCACGAGCAGGCCGAGTACGGCATCGCCGCCCACTGGCTATATAAGAAATCGGGCGGATCGTCTGCCTCCAAGACCAACGACGCACAGCGTCTGGACGATCAGATTAACTGGCTCAAGCACTCGCTCGATTGGGCAGCCTCTGACGAGATCACCGATGCCAAAGAATATCTGCACTCACTGAAGGTCGACCTGTTTGACCAGGAGATTTTTGTCTTTACGCCCAAGGGTGAGGTCATGGCGCTTCGTGCGGGCTCTACACCGCTCGACTTTGCCTACGCTGTTCATACCGAGGTCGGCAACCACTGCGTCGGCGCCAAAATCAACGGTGCGGTGGCTCCGCTCACGCACGAAATCAAGACGGGTGACCGTGTCGAGATCCTGACTAACAAGAGCTCCAAGCCGTCGCGCGATTGGCTCAAGATCGTCAAGACGCCTTCGGCCAAGTCAAAGATTCGCCGTTACTTCGCCGCTGCGACCAAAGACGATGACGCTGCTGCCGGTCGCGATATGCTGGCCAAGGACCTGCGCAAGCGCGGGTACGGCATCTCTACGCCGCGATCCACGCGTGCACTCAATGCCGTGGCGGAGCAGTTTAACTTCAAGCAACTCGAGGACCTGTTCGCAGCCGTTGGCGCGGGCAAGGTCGCCCCGCGCGCTGTGGGCAATAAGGTCGAGCAAATCTTGGATCCCAAGCCCGAGGAGCAGCTCACCAAGGCCGAAGCTATCGCTGAGGTCGTCAAGCAGCCTGCCCGCGGTTCCAACCGCAAACCGCAAAAGCGTGGCAAGAGTGCAAGCAACGGCATTATCGTCAAGGGCGAGAGCAACAGCGGCCTGCTGGTTCGTCTGGCGCATTGCTGCAATCCGGTGACGGGCGACGACATCGTGGGCTTTATCACGCGCGGTCGAGGCGTCTCGGTGCATCGTGCCAACTGCCCCAACGTCAAGGGTCTCATGGAACACCCCGAGCGCATGATTGACGTGGAGTGGGATGGTGCTGCCGATACGCTTTTCCAGGTCGAGATCGTGGTCGAGTGCTTGGATCGTATGGGCTTGCTCAAGGATGTCACCATCGCCATTGGCGATGCAGGCGGAAATATCCTTTCCGCCGCTACCTCGACCAACCGCGAGGGCATTGCGACCCTGCGCTTTATGGTCGAGATTTCGGACGCGAGCGGTCTGGATCCGCTGCTGGCATCCATCAGCAGTGTCGACTCGGTCTATGACGCACGCCGTCTGATGCCTGGCGAGGGTGGGGCTCAGCTTAAGCGTCGCGTATAGGCGTGACGAACGCACAACGGTAATGATATTGGCTACGTTCGAGGCATCGTTTGATGCCTCGACGCTTGTAGAAGGAGGACGTGCTCATGGTCACTGCAGCTTTGGACTTAACCCCTCGGGGTATGGCTTCGATCGAGGCGCTTGTAAACGGCCCCATTCAGACCAACAGTTACGCCGTAATCTCGAGCGGCGAATGCCTGATTATCGATCCGGCCTGGGAAGGTGAGCGTCTTGTGGAACATATCTATGCCAAGCATCCTGACGCGCACGTGCTAGGCGCTGTCTGCACCCATGGCCATGCCGATCACATAGGTGGCGTTGCCGGAGCGCGAGCCGCCGTCGGTAAGGGTTTCCTATATGAGTTAGGTGCGAAGGACGTGTTGGTATCTCGTGAGAATATCGAGGAGCAGCGAGCGATGTGGGGCATCGATACGCCCGATCCGGGCGAGCCGACGCGATTGCTTGCTGAGGGCGATACGATTGAATTGGGCGATATCTGCCTGCAGGTGATCGAGACGCCCGGTCACACACCGGGTGGCATTGTCTTGTTCGCCGCCACCGAGCAGGGAAGCATCGCCTTTGTTGGCGACACCCTGTTCCCGGGCAGCCACGGCCGCACCGATCTCGCCGGTGGAGACGAGGCGGCGATTTTGCGCTCGCTCTCCAAGCTCGCCCGGCTTCTCCCGCCCGATACCGTTTGCCTAACCGGGCATGGTGATTCGACCACTATGGCGCGCGAGCTCATGCAGAACCCTTTCATGCAGATGTAGCTTTGCAGTCAGCTGCTTAAGCACGAGAAGTGTCCAAACGTCAAGATATTTTCCCCAACGGGCCGATTCCGTAGGGCAAACGGTCAAAAAAAGTCTGTTTGGACGATATTCGTGAACAAACGAACGTTTACGCTCGGGTACGCCGTGGTAAAATCTCATGCGTTATCGGAGCAACCTTACAGGAGGTTTCTTTTATGCTCGTCAACGCAGCAGACATGCTCAAGAAGGCCGAGGCCGGCAAGTATGCTCTCGGTGCCTTCAACACCAACAACCTCGAGTGGACTCTGGCTATTCTCCAGGCCGCCGAGGAGGCCAAGTCTCCGCTGATCCTTCAGTGCACCGCTGGTGCCGCTAAGTGGATGGGCGGTTTCAAGGTCTGCGCCGACATGGTCAAGGCTGCCGTCGAGGCCACGGGTGTTACCGTTCCCGTCGCCCTTCACCTCGATCACGGTTCTTACGAGGACTGCTTCAAGTGCATCGAGGCCGGCTTCACGTCCATCATGTATGACGGCTCTCACGAGGAAACCTTCCAGCTTAACCTCGATCGCACCAAGGAGCTCGTTGAGCTTGCCCATTCCAAGGGCATGTCCATCGAGGCCGAGGTCGGCGGCATCGGCGGTACCGAGGACGGCGTGACCTCCAACGGCGAGCTCGCTGACCCCGCTGAGTGCAAGCAGATTGCTGACCTGGGCGTCGATTTCCTCGCCTGCGGCATCGGCAACATCCACGGCGTATATCCCGCCGACTGGGCCGGTCTTTCCTTCGAGCGTCTGAGCGAGATCAAGGCTCAGACCGGCGACCTGCCCCTCGTTCTGCACGGTGGTACCGGCATCCCCGAGGATCAGATCAAGAAGGCCATCTCCCTGGGCATCTCCAAGATCAACGTCAACACCGACCTGCAGCTTGTCTTCGCTGCCGCCACGCGTGAGTACGTTGAGGCTGGCAAGGATCAGCAGGGCAAGGGCTATGACCCCCGCAAGCTCCTGAAGCCCGGTCGCGAGGCCATCGTTGCCCGCACCAAGGAGCTCATGGAGGAGTTTGGCTCCGTCAACAAGGCGTAAGTAGCGGTTTAACTTCCCGCCGGAGGCCCCGTTTCCCCTACGCTGTTTCCCTCGCGCTCACCTGGCTTCGCCAGAAGTCGCGCGATGGAATCAGCTCCGGGGAAACGGGGCCTCCTTCGTTAACTCGATACGGGGTTACTGGGCTGAATTAAGATGGCTACTGGCTTTGCCAGAAGTCGCGCCAAGGAAACAGTTCCGGGGGACGGGGCTTCCTTCGTTTAACGCCGCAAGTTACGAGGCTGAATTATTTATTTGACTACCGCTCAGCGGTGTTGATGGCTCCCTTGTTGGGGCTTTCTTTTTATGTCGGTACAATGGTCTCGGGTTGTCGTTCTACGTGGGAGTGGTTATGGCTGTCGTTAATGTTTTGCCTGCCGATGGAAAGGTTGTTGCCGAGGGCCCCGTTGGTTGCTCTGTTGATGTTTGTTGCGATGATTTTCGTCATCTCGACATTGGATTGCCACCTGAGATCCTTCGTCTCAAGGACGCCGGGTACCTGGCGCAGGCTGTTGCGGCTTGCGACCGTCTTTTGGAGGAGAGCCCTGATCCCTCGTTGGCCGCTTGCGTTCGTGCCGAGCGGTATCGCATGATCGAGACGTCGTTTCATTTTTCGGTGCCGCGCGATCAGGCTATTGCGATGATCCGCGAGGAGTGGCCGGAGTTTACCGAGGATCAGTTTGACGACCTAATCGATCGCAAACGCATCGACTGGCGCTTTATCGATGGTGAACTGTTCGTTCTCGACAACTTCCTTGATTCTTTGCGTGTGTATCCCAAGGAGGTTCCGGGCCTGCGTCCCGATTCTACGGATGGAACTGCGCTGCGCAACCAGATGCTTAAGAAGATGGAATCACAGGGCGGGCTGTCTCGTGCCATTACGCTTAAAGCATCCGTGTCTGTTCCCGGTGCTCTGGAGGGGGAGGCCGTTCGCGCGTGGCTTCCCGTTGCCGCAGCCTGCCGCCAGCAGTCTCATATCGAGATTCTCGATATGACGCCGGAGGGGGTCCTTGCTCCCGCGAACGCTTTGGCGCGTACCGCCTCGTGGGTTTCCTCGGCTGATCGATCGTTCTCAGTGACCTATCGTTATCTGATTGATGCCGCTTATTGCGATATCTACGGGGGAGCGCTTCCGGCGCATCCGTGTATGGACGCGCCGCTGCCCAAGGATATTTCCGAGGACCGACCGCATATTGCATTCACGCCGTATCTGCAGCAGCTGACCGAACATGTTATCGATGGTCTCGAGGATCAGCTCGACCGCGCTCGGGCTATCTATGATTATTTGACGCATCATATCGACTATCGATACCAGCCACCGTATCTGCTTCTGGGCTCTATCGCCGATGACTGCGCGCATTCGCTTCGCGGTGACTGCGGTGTTATGGCACTCACGTTTATCACCATGTGCCGCATCGCCGGCGTGCCCGCACGTTGGCAGAGCGGCCTGTACGTTGCGCCCGACTCGGTGGGCTCGCATGACTGGGCGGAGTTCTATACACCGCAGACGGGTTGGCTTAACGCCGATGTCTCGTTTGGATCCTCGGCACGCAGGATGGGGGAGGAATGGCGCCGCCGCCACTACTTTGGCAACCTCGATCCATGGCGCATGGTGGCAAACTGTCGGTTCCAGGCAGAGTTTGAACCCGTCTTTGACGGTATGCGTGAGGACCCCTACGATAACCAGATGGGCGAGGCCTCGGTCGACGGTCGCGGATGCCGTCAGCGCGAGATGCTCCGCACGGTCGAACTCATCGAAATGCTCGAAGTTCCATTTTCGGACTAATCTACGGAAAGCTGTGATAAACTAACTCACGCAATACGTGCCCGAGTGGCGGAATTGGCAGACGCAGTGGACTCAAAATCCACCGTTGGCAACAACGTGCGAGTTCGAGTCTCGCCTCGGGCACCATACATGCATAAGAGCGTTCGAGGGGGTTAAGGCCCCCTTTTTCGTGCCGAACTCGCGTGAGCGCGCGGAGCGTTAAGCAAACAGGCCTGTGGCCTGTTTGTAGCGGAGCGTGGCGAGGGCGCCATGCGCCCGAAGCCCGGGGCTTCGCGAAGCGAAGGCCCTTCGAGTCTCGCCTCGGGCACCATACATGCATAAGAGCGTTCGAGGGGGTTAAGGCCCCCTTTTTCGTGCCGAACTCGCGTGAGCGCGCGGAGCGTTAAGCAAACAGGCCTGTGGCCTGTTTGTAGCGGAGCGTGGCGAGGGCGCCATGCGCCCGAAGCCCGGGGCTTCGCGAAGCGAAGGCCCTTCGAGTCTCGCCTCGGGCACCATACATGCAAAAGAGCGTTCAAGGGGGTCGAGGCCCCCTTTTTCGTGTACGTAATGTGATAACGAGCGGTACGTGTTATTATCGCCAAGGCGTTGTTTCCGCAATGCCCTAAAGAGGAACCCGAGGGTTCCCACCTTTTGGCGCCAATGAGCAGCTGACTGGTCATACAACTTAGATTCTCTTCCTCATATCGAGGATGTCTATGTGTACGACCTGGTTGCAAAAAAGCGCCGGGTTATTTTTTTATGAATGGAGGTAGGGAAAATAGCTAAGTCTGATGACACCCGCATCAACGACGAGATCACTGCATCTTCGTGCCGTTTGATTGGCGTCGATGGCTCTCAGCTCGGCCTGTTCGCCATCCGCGATGCCCAGCGCGTCGCCGACGATCAGGGTCTCGACCTTGTCGAGATCGCTCCCAACGCGGAGCCGCCGGTCTGCAAGGTCATGGACTACGGTAAGTTCAAGTACCAGCAGGCCATGAAGGCCAAGGCTGCTCGTAAGAACCAGTCCAAGGTCGAGGTTAAGGAAATGAAGTTCCGACCCAAGATCGACGTTGGCGACTACGAGACCAAGAAGGGCCACGTTCTGCGTTTCCTCAAGAAGGGCGCACGCGTTAAGATCACCATCATGTTCCGCGGCCGTGAGATGGCTCACCCGGAGCAGGGTCTTAACGTTCTCGAGCGTCTCGCCGAGGATCTTAAGCCTTACGCTACGGTCGAGTCCAAGCCTAAGATGGAAGGCCGTAACATGCTTATGCTGCTCGCCCCGATTAAGGGCGCCTTTGATGAGGATAAAGCGGCAAGTGATACTAAGTAACTAGTGTTCTGTAACCGATTAAGGAGTATTTCATGCCTAAGATGAAGTCCCACAGCGGCACCAAGAAGCGTTTCCGCAAGACTGGTACCGGCAAGCTTATGCGCGCCAAGGCTTTCAAGAGCCACATCCTGAGCAAGAAGTCCACCAAGCGTAAGCGTGGCTTCCGTCAGGAGACCGAGATCGCCGCTGCCGACCGCAAGGTCATCAAGTCGCGTCTCGCCTAAGTTAGCGTTCCCGTTTTTCGTTTAACCGTCTAGGAGTTGATAGAACATGGCACGTATCAAGCGCGCTGTTGCCGCCAAGAAGAAGCGCCGTACCGTTATGCACCGTGCGAAGGGTTACTACGGTGCCGCTTCGCGTACTTACAAGCATGCTAAAGAGCAGGTCCAGCACTCTCTGCAGTATCAGTACCGTGACCGCCGCAATAAGAAGCGCGAGATTCGCTCTCTCTGGATCACCCGTATCAACGCTGCTGCTCGCCTGAACGACATCTCTTACTCTCAGTTCATGCACGGCCTGAAGGTCGCCGGTATCGAGCTCGACCGCAAGGTCCTGGCTCAGATGGCTTACGAGGACATCGAGTCTTTCAACGAGCTGGCTACCATCGCCAAGAAGGCTCTCGAGGCCTAATTGATTCTCTTGAATCGCTAGGGGAGTGTCGCGCTGTGCGCGGCGCTCCCTCTTTTTATCTAAGGCGCTGGTTTATATAGCAAAAGCGCGGGTAAATAGACACTTACAGGTGACCGATCTTTATATATCTCTTAACCGAAGGGTCATCATCTGATACGTGCAGTATTTCTGCACCAGCCTTTCTATTACTTATATAGAAAGCGATATATTGTGTAGGACTTGTGAAGAGTGGAATTGACGTCCCACACCGCTTCGCGGTCTGGCAATATATCTCCTTGCCGCGCGGCCCGGTCGGACCGGGAACCGGCGCAGGCGTGCACCTTGAGAACCGGATACTGCGAGGATGGACACACCAGATGTGTCGCA
>NZ_JBQKDN010000024.1:0-24718 GCF_052121815.1 Collinsella sp. LCP19S3_B6 | reverse complement strand
ACATGTCGAAGCTGGAGGAGATGGACGAGCTGAGGGGAAAGGCGGAGGGCTAGAAGAGGACGGGGCCGGAGACGGCTAAATCAATTTGCGAAAGAATCTTGACGGTACCGCAGGGGTGCGGGCCGCCCCGTTTTTGTGCGGCGGCAGGACCCGCAGTCACTCCATTAAATGCTCACGCTCATAGCACGAACGTTGAGCAATATCATGCTTGCCGATGTCTCCTAAAAGTGTCTGCCCGTTGTGGCGGCATCAAAAATAGAGGGGCTCTGAAACTGCTCTAGTAGACCGCTCCGGGTTCAGGCTTGATCTTGGACGGCTTGCCGGTCTTCAGGCACTTCTCTATCTCGGCGATAGGGTCGCTCATGCAGTAGGCGTGGCATCTCTCATGGAAGGTCTGCTCGTACTCACGCATGAGGCGGTCCAGCTTCTCGCTGTCCTCCTTGCTTAGGTAGATGTACATGTCAGCCCCTTCCGGCTCGTCCGGCATCTTGTCGGATATCTTAGCCGATTACAGAAAATAGAGCCCTATTTGTTCGGTAATGGAGGAGCTAATCGATGATCACAGTCTCTGGACACATTTCGCCAAAGAGTTGATCGATATCATCGTAGGCGTCTGCCAGCTCTCCTTCGGTGGCTTTGCGAACGAACCAGTCACGCTCGCCAGGTTTGGTTATAGCAACCCATTTGAGTTGCTGGTAGCTGTATTTCGCGAACGCAATCCATTGCGGGTAGTTGATAGCCATGGGGTTCTTGGTGAAGACTAGCTTTCCGGCGTTCACGGCTGTGGCCGCGCAATGGGCGGTGAAGGGCATCGTTGCGAGCTTGGGGTTCTTGCTGGGTTCGGTTGAGAACGGGATAGCATCCTTTATGGTCAGCCCTTCTTTTACCTTGCGGATCGTGTAACAGAGCCTGACCACGACTTCGACTATGGCGACGGGGACCGAGGTTGAACAGAAGTGAATGAAATCGTAGCCCTCGAAATACATGCCCTGGACAATCTCTGCAACCGTTTGTTCTTCTTCGCCTATGCTACCAAACTGCATGATGTTGAACAGCTCCATGAGCGGTGCGGGCAGGCCCATGGAGGTTGTGATGTCCGACTTGAGATGGATGATCTGCTTTGCGATAGCGGCGAAAATATCGGCCTCCTTACGTCCTGTGTAACATTCCATCACTTGGGATACGATCTTGCCGTTCTTATCGATGGTGGTCATCCTGCCCGTGAGGATGTCCGACACGCCGAAGACGAAGCCAAGCAGCGGGTCGTGTCCAAGGGATAAGAGCCTGTGGTAGTAGGCCGAGAGGCCTTCCACCCGCGTAGCGGTGTTTCTGTTGTCCTGAGCGTCGTAGGGAACCTTGCTTACCTTGGAGTTCGCAAGCCTCTCCATCTCATTGGGCGGGAAACGCTTGTCGAAGTAGTCACGGATGTAATCGGAGAGACGGCCTGCCTTCAGGCCGTCGTGGGTCTTCTGGGGGATTCCGACGAGCAGGATGTCCACGGCTGCGGCTAGAAAGCCGGCGCTCGCGGCTATGGCCACGTCGACGGCGTCCATGCGATGGATCTGGTTGTACTGCTCGTTTAATGCCAGGACCTCCTCGCGGTTGGCTTGAAGTTCTTCTTCTGTGAAGAGGTCTTCGAGTTCGGCAGACCCGTTGCCCGCTTGTAGGGCTTCGTCGAGTATCTGATTCCATGTGGGGGCCATGAGCGGCTGACCGGTGCGGACGGGCTTTGTGCCCTTGTTGCGTTGAGGGAGGTCGTAGCTGAGCGACGCCAGCAGCTTCTCGGTGCTGGCAATGCGGCCTTCGATTTCTTCGGCCGATGGGAATGAAATCGACTTGATCTGGTCGTCTTGGTGGGCAAGGACTGCGTTGATCTCCTTCTCGCCGTTGGAGTATTCGTATCTACTCATCTTGAATTGCCAGGTCGCTCTTGAGATCTCGCACCGCCCTTTCGAGCAGGACGTTGAGAGACTGCAGGTACTCGAGGCGCTCAACGCTTGCGTCTGACTCGTCCTTGAGCGCTTGGATAATCGCCTGGTGCTTGGCAAGCGCCTCTTTGTACAGGCGCTCCTTCTCCTGGCCCATTTGTTTGTTCTTAAGGTGGGACGCGACCGCGACGCCCGTGCCGGCTGCGATGGCCACCGGCGCCGCGAGCACGAAGACGCCCGCGACCATGCCGCCGCCCACGATGCCACCGGCCGCCGCAAGACCTGACGTGATGCCTGCGGCGGAAAGACCGACGGAGCCGAGGCCGTACAGCGCCATGAAGGAGCCAGCGCCTCCAACGCCTGCGCCCAGGGCGCCAGCCACGACCTCGGGAATCGTACTTTTCTTGATCGTATGGCTCTTGTCGTCAAGCGCCACCGCGGCATCGTTGATTACGTTTACGACGGGCTGAAGGGACCCAATCGTCGTGAAGTTATTTTTATGGCCCTCTTGGTCTTCCTTGATCTGCTTTATCTGGGTTCCGGCATTCTCCAATGCCCACGATGCGCCCTCTTGGATACTCTTGGCAGTGCCACCGGCTACCAGACTGGCCTTTTCAGCGATGTCGACGGCTGCGGAGTCGGCTGCGTTGGCGACGTCGCCGATTGTCTTTCCGATGGAGCCGGCTGCATCCTCGATTGCCTTGCCGGCAGAGTCGGCCGTTTTCTGAATTTTGGCCAATGGGTCGAAGCCTTTGTCGAAGAGTCTCACGGAAGCTCCTTCCGGATGCTTATCGTTTATATGGTCAACGCTGCTGGTTTTCCACCATTCTAGCGCGCCTACTGAAACCGGCATTCAGCTTCCAGCTGATTTGTGGTCGCCCTGGATGATGAAGGCGGTGGCTGGGGCCACTCCTGCTTGGGAACTTCGTGTATGGGGTCAATTTTGATGGCGCTCATCGGAAGGGTAGGATGGCTAACGACGTGGAGTTCATCCAGCGCGATTTCCGCAACTACACCGCCGGGGCAGCCGCATCTCAATAATCGTGGTTCGCTGAGCCGGCACTGAGGCGTCGGGGCGCAACAACCCGTTGTACTTCTCGCGAATCTCATCGGCAAGAGCTTCCGCCCGTTATTTCATCGATAAGGACGGCACGCTGTGCGAATTGGTGAGAGAGGGTGGCGTTGCTCAGCTTGCCGGCGTTGGGCGTCCAGCCTGTGCTCGGTTGGAATGGAGGTCGGGACAATACGCTTGTCGCGCTGATGGCGAGCATCCATAATCGCTGCGGTTCGCCTGCCGATGACGTAATCCGACACTGTGGCGTGGCGGGCAAGCTGTACCCGTCGTCGTATGTAAACGCCTTAAAATGCTCGGCGCGCGCCGTGCTTGGGCTTATTCCGACGTAGTCTCCCTCGCCCTTTCGATGTGCTGGCGGCGTTCTGTATAATGACTTTTATTGTCGAAACGGGTGCTAGGAGCGCTTGAATGAGAATGAAACGCGCGTTGCTTGTCGTGCTGTGCGCCGTCGCTGCTCTATCGGTTACATTACCCACAATCACACTGGCGGATGATTCAAGCAGCAACGGTTCCGAGGACAACAAGTACTACTACGACAAGGTTGTCAACACGGGCCTGGACAACGGCTATTCGGAATCCAACAGCATCAAAGAGGGGGACCCCCACTTCGGATGGAAGCTTGGCAGGTTCGTCGTCAGCGGCTTCACGAGCAGAGCGGGCGACGATGTCCCCGTGTTTCTTAAAAACAGTGGCGATCGGGTTGAGCTTAGCTTTCAGCTCAATCAGAGTATCGATTCCCTGAACGGGGACGACAAAAGGAAAATCTCCAGCGACGGAAACGGGTACGACGAGCATTTCGGCATTCCCAAGACCGATTTCGGCCACGGCGTCCTCATAACCAAGCACACCGATTACCAGAATGCCTCAACCGAGCCCACCGTCAGCACTGAATACCTTTCGAGCGTCAAAGTCGGCGCCAACACCCATATCGACATGTACGAGGAGGGTGATTACGAGGTGGCTCTCGACTACGAGATCGAGTCGCCAGGCCTCCTGCCGTTCAGGCCGGCCTACAACAACTACCGCATCTTCTTCAAGTTCAAGGTACGCAACAGCAACACCATGATGTTCCTCTTCGACACTGCGACGAATAACGAGCTGTTCAACGGCTCAGTCACCTCGAGTGGCTTTCGGATTGACATGGCTGGGTCACACTACCTTGACGTAAGTGTGAAGAGGGAGGTTCTCAACAGCACCGGCGATGGCCTTACCGAGGACGTGCGCTTCAACAAGACGGCGACCGACGGTGCGGTGTTCGAAGACGAGGGCATATACACGGTGACCGTGAAGAACCCCAATACGGGTGAGGAGGCCACGACCAAGAGGATCTATGTGGGTACAAACGATGCCATGAAGGCCTCGGTCGCCAACAACATGACACTTGCCGAGGCCCAGGAGCGGATTGCGGAGGGCGCGACCGTCGCAGACGACGGGTCGTTCAGGCCCGCCTCGAAAAAGACCGACGCGTCGGCCAATGAGGTCTCCGGCAAGAACGGGGACGCCGCCAGCATGGGCGGTCTTGTTATCGCCCTGCTTGCTGTGGGCGTAGTCCTCATTCTCGCGTTCATCGCGATAGTTCGGTGCAAGAAGATAGCTGTTACTGACGTTTCCAGCGAATCTGGGCCCGCTATGCCCGATACGGATCTCGATGGCGAGGAAGGCGGTGATGAGCGATGAGGCGAGCCATCACCCTGATACTCGTCATCGCGATGGCGGTGTCCGGGCTTCCGGGCTGCGCGTCCTCCACCGAGCATTCTGGAGGGTCGTCTGGCGTGGGAGCATCCGGATCGGTGAATGAGGTCGCCGCCATTCAGACGGCAGGCCTCGAGTTCGAGGCCCTTTCCGACCCTGATCTTCAGCGCTACGTGGCGGACGCCGTATATTCTGACCTTGTCCAGAAGATTGATTCCGATGAGTACTTCGTCGAGAACGTTCAGACAACATATGTCTCGAAAGAATATCTTAAGGAGCTCTCCTACAACACTCAGCCGAACATCTACTTTGGCTATACGCTTGCTGATCTTGAAGAAGCCTTCGGCGGCGAGCGCTACGTCTTCACGCTCGGTGAAGACGGCCGGACTACTGTTAAGGCGTTCGAGGGCTACGATGACACCTACGACCAGGTGGTGAGGAATATCGCCGTCGGCACGGGGGTAATCCTTGTGTGTGTCACGGTATCCGCTGTTACCGGCGCCGCCGGGGCGCCTGCTGCAAGCGTGATATTTGCTGTCTCGGCCAAGTCCGGAGCGGTGGTCGCGCTGTCCTCCGGCGCCATCAGCGGCGTTTCTGCTGCCATCTTTAAGGGCATCGAGACGGGTGACATGGATGAGGCTCTGAAGGCCGGTGCTTTTAGCGGCAGCGAAGGCTTCAAGTGGGGCGCGATTGGCGGGGCGCTGCGCGGAGGTGCCGAGAAGACCCTGGCTCTAAGGGGTGCCACCACCGGTGGTTTGACGATGGACCAAGTCGCGTCCATTCAGAAGGAGTCCGGGCTCCCGCTCGATGTCCTCAAGCAACTTAACGATATGGATCAGTACGAGATTATCAAAAACGCAGGGCTTACCCCCAAGATGGTCAACGGCAAGACAGCTCTTATTCGCGATATCGATCTCACCTTTACCGATGAGATGGGGCACACGAACCTTGAGAGGATGAAGGAGGGCCTGGCGGCACTCGATCCCGCTACTGGGGAGCCTTACGAGTTGCACCATATCGGGCAACAGGTCGACTCGACCCTGGCGATCCTTACACAAGAGGAGCATAGGTTCGGAGGGAACTCCAAAATCTGGCATAAGCTCAAGGAGTCCGACGTACACGCCGGTGGGAACAACTGGAACTCTCAGAAGAAGGCCTTCTGGGAGTACATGGCGCAGGTGTTGGAATAGTAGGGTATTGGGATGAGCGACGTATACCAGGGCCTTTCTGGGCTTCCGAACTTCAGATGTCTGGGCGCGGCTGACTCCGGCGCGATTACCGAGGCTGAGGCAAAGCTGGGGTTGAGCTTTTCGAAGGAATATAGAAGCTACCTCGAGTCCTGCTCCTTTGCCAGCGTCAATGGGCACGAGCTCACGGGTATCTGTAAATCGCCGAGGCTTGATGTTGTTGGCGCAACGCGAGCGGAACGTGGAAACTGGCCCGACATCGACCCTTCTTGGTATGTCCTGGAGCGAACGGGCGTTGATGGCATCGTCGCATGGCAGGACGCGGATGGTGTTGTCTACTTTTCCATTCCCGGGTTCGGATGCACGGTGGTTTGCGATTCGCTTCTTGAATACGCTAAACGCTAAAGGCTGAACGTGGGTTCAATCGGTGGGCAACTCTAACCTAGCGATATGTCAGCCGCCAGACTTTGCTCTTTAGGGCGGGCCATGCAGGGTTTTTCAATGCCGCGGCAGGATATTGTTGCGAATGAGGGATTGTTGGGCGCTGCGGTATAGGAAACTCATCGGTGCCGTACCTGTGAGAGGGTCCGTATCTCGAAGCCATTTATTACTCTTGTTAGCGCCTGCTTGCGTATCCCCGGGATGCGCGCTTGCCGTTTAGTTCGCCCCAATGTGCTAAGCTGAAACCGAGTCGGAGGAGCTAAGGTTTTCTTGCCTGTGTGTAACCCTCCGGCTCTTGTATACCGATGTTGGTGGATGTAAATAAACAGTGGGACGGCTGCAAAAGAGCCGCCCCACCGGGTAAAACCACGTTGTGCCGCGGAACCCGCTCCTCAGCGCCTAAACTTCGGAGACGCGGGCAACGCAGGTGCTAATGTCTAAAGGGCCGGCTGCAACCGGCCCTTTTCTATGACTCCCTTCGCTATCCGTTACTGCTTATATTCCCGCCAGATCGAGTAGAGGTTTCGGTCAATGCCGGTCACATACATCGAGAGGCGCAGGATTTCAAGAAACAAGTTCATAGGCTTCACCCCAATCGGAGATTGGAGCGTTGCCCGCAGGCGGATTCCGCGGCAGTCATCACGGGCCGCGGAGGGAGACATCTATCCCGTTTCTGCTAAAGAGGCGGTCTAAAACAGGCAGCTCTCAATCAGCTCTTTACCGCGCAGGGTGTCGATCCACTCCTGCGGGATGGCCTCGATACCGTATGCCGTGCCGGCGAGGGCGCCTGCGACGGCTGCGGTGGTGTCGGTGTCGTCGCCCAGGTTGACGGCGGCAAGGACGCAATCTTCGTAACTGTTAGTGTTGACAAAGCACCAGCTGGCGGCCTTAAGGGTGTCGCGCACGAAGCCGCCAGACCTGATTTCACGCTCGGGCACGTCTTTCAGCTGGAGCACCCATGAGGGAAGCACGCCGTCCATCGCGGACCTCATCAGCTCGATGAACGTGACGCATGACTCGGTCGACGTTCTGTGAGCGTGCGTGATCGCGGAGACCTTGCTGATCTCTTCGTCTGTCGCATCGGTGAACGCCAGGGGCGCGATGCGCATGAGCGATCCGTTGCCGTTGTCGCGCTCGCCAGAGCCTCCTTTGCCGGCGTGCAGGGCGCGGGCGGTCGTGCCGCCATAATCGAAAACACCGTCAATCGTATACTCGCCACGGGCAATCCAGCCTACGAACTTGTCGCGCATGTCCGCGGTGTCGATATGCCCGAGCTCCCTAATCGAGTCGCAGGTAGCAAGCGTCATAGATGTGTCGTCGCTCCAGGTACCGGCGGGCTGCCCATGCGTGCCGTAGCCGATCATGTCCGTGCATTCGAACGTGTCGCGGAGCCTGAACTCGTAAGGAACGCCCAGCGCGTCGCCGACGGCAAGCCCGTAAATACAGTCGCGTAGCGTTGTTTTCGGTCTGTCTGTCATGGGAACACCTCTCGTACTTTGGATTGAGGATGCGCGGCTACCTGCGGCAGTGTGTCCAGCTCAATTCGGGACGCAGCGAGTCCCGAATTGAGAGAGCTTGTCAGCTAATCTGACAAATGAAAAAACCCGCAACGCTATTGCTTTATACAGCAATAGGGACCTCTTTTGGGCGCCCTGCCTTTGGTGCGTCGGCGAGTCGTGCCTCGATGGAAGCTTTGGACACCATGCGCTTGGTGCCATCCTTCCATGAATCCAACAGTCCTGCATTTATCAGTTGCGATACCCGTGCTGAGCTAACACCGAGCATACGCGCGGCATCCGCTGCGGTGACGGCGGGGATGTCGCCGAGTTCGCGACTGACGGCCACAGCGATAATCTTGCCACCGTGCTGCGGCTCGTGGCCAAAGTCCGGCGCAGGCAGGTCGACGCCGCCCATTAGGTGGTCATCGACCATGCATGCGAGAAAATCAGCGGCGCTTTCGACAGCGTCGTTTAGGTCGGATCCGAACGTTCCACCTCCGCCCAGCGAGCCACATGGCACAGCGTCGACAACGCCGTCCGAATCAAAGAACTCGAATTCCCATATGTAAACCATGTAAGACCTCCTCCGATGCCGGCGATTTGAGGAAGATCCTAAGAGCTCACCAAGCGCATCAAACACCTTTATTGACTCTAGCTTAAAGCCTCGTGCGGACACGATTTTGGTGCTCTGCGCACGACCGCGAAGAGGGTTTGCGGTGACTAAAATGTGGCCATAGAGGCAGTTTTAGCGAACCCCGCGGGAGTGACGCGCATGGACAACAACACTTTGCTGTTCCAGGACAAAGGTTCGGGTAGGTTTAAAGACGTTAAGATCTACCCCAACCGTATTGAGGTGCTCAAGAAGGGCACTTTCGGCGGCAAGCACACCGAGATTGTCTATCTTAAGGACATTACGGGCGTCAATAGAATCAAAGGCCGCGATGTTTTCCTACGTAACAGGCTGTTGACTGCTTGTGTCTTTAGCCTGAGCAGCCGCTCCCAGGCGCAGGAATTCGTCAACGTGCTCAATATGGTGATGTGACCGGGCGCTTTCGAACACAAAAAACCGGGATGCAAGGAGTCACACCTTGCATCCCGGCTGAGCTAAAACGGCGCTGCTGCATGCCGTTGGAGCTTTAGCGCTTGATCTCGATATCGTCGAGCTTGACGTCCATGGCCTCGGTCTTGGCCTGGGCGATGTCATCGGCAAACTCCAGGGACTTCATCATGGTCTCGACAGCGTCCTTGTGCTCTTCGACGTTGTCGATGCGCACATACACGCTACCACCGTCAACGTCGGTGAAGTACTCGGTCGTCACACCGCCCGAGTGCGTAAAGTAGGCGCTGCGCCAGGTCTTGCCGTTGTACTTAACGGGGTCGCTCTCGGTCCATCCGGAGTTGGCCTTCCACTTTGCCTCGTAGTCGAACAGCTCGTCGGCGTTCTTGTCAGAGTCGAAGACAGGGATGAAGCGATCGCTGGCGTGCTCGCTCTCGGTGAACTTAAACTGGGCCCTATCGGCGGTGTCGCCAGCGACGTCGGTGATCTCGACGCCCTCGGGGACCTCGACCTTAAACCAGATGAAGTCGGTCCTCATATCCACGGCTGGTTTTTCTGCTCCGCCGCCACCGCCACTGCCGGTAGCGCCATCGCTTCCGCCGCAACCCACCAGGGCAACTGCAGCAAAGAGACTGATGCAGAGGGTGAGAATCGCAAAGGCCTTCTTTTTCATGGTCGTGTCTCCTCATCTGTAACCGCCCATGGATTAGTTTTCTTTACTGTACGCGCGAGCGGCTCGCTAAGGTGGGCCATGTGTCCCTTTCTGATGGCCGGATTTGCGCCGTTAAGTGGCAATATGTCTGGGCGCAAAAGAGGGGAGAGCCGGCCTTTCCGTCCTTCCACTGGTTCCATGTTTGGTGCGGTGGGACGGAGCGCAGCCGGGGGCTGCGAATCTTGACGATGGACGCATCCGGGCAGTCATCGTGGGTGCCTCGCCACAGCTTTTTGTGCAAAAAGGGGTCCGCACCTTTTACGGTGCGGACCCCTTTGCGTTGCAACAAGTTGCTGCGGCGTGTTTCGAAGATGAGATTACTTGCGGATCTTAGACACGACAGCGCTGGAGGCAAAGCAGGCGATTGCCATGATGCCCATAGCAGCGACGATGTTGGCGGAGGCGTCACCCGTGCTGGGCAGATCCTGCTTGTTTGCCTTGGTCTTATTTGCAGGCTTGCCGGCAGGCTTGTTGTCGGAAGGCTTGTTGTCGGAAGGCTTGGGCGCGGGCTCGTCCTTCTTCCACTGGGCGTAGAGCGTTACCGGGGCTTCGAGCACAATATCGGCGCCAGCTTCGTAGCTCGTGCCGGAGCCGTCCGCGGCCGTGTTCCAGCCTGCGAAGGAATAGCCCTTGCGTGCCGGCTTATCGGCCGTGACCTTAGTCTTGGCAATGTGCTCGACTTTAGCGAAATCGCCGGTCTGCTTGTCCTCGGAACCGTTCAGGTCGTAGGAGAGATCGTAGGCCTTCTCCTCGAAATCCGGGTTGACGAAGCCGCAGTACCTGCACTTAGGGGTTCCCGTACGAGTCCAAGTGCCTGCGCCGGCAGGGGTCCAGTTGGTGTAGGTGACATCGTAGGCTTTGTCACGCTCGCCGTCGGTGTAGGAGTGGGTCTTCTTCTCGCCGCCGGACCACACGAGCTCGTCGTTGATGTAGACGTCAGTTTTGCCCTTGTTGTTAGTTTCTGCCTTGCCACCAAAGCCAAAGAGCTGCGAGCAGGTGATGTCGTCGCGCGCAGCCGTGACGGTATTATTGCCAGTAATGTTGAGAATGTACTTATTGTCACCCATAGTCGAGTCGTTGATATTCAACGCCTGCTTGCTTTTGTCGCCATTCGAGTTGAACGTGCAATCATTCACGTTAATGGTGACGTTCTGCGTGCTGGCTTCTCTGTAGACGTTGATGACCTTACCGGTTGCGTTAAAGGTGCAGTTGTTAAACGTCATGACCTCCGAGCTGTACGCCCAGAGGGCATAGTCGCCAGTTGGAGGGTAGAACGTCGTCTTCTCGAACTTGGCGGTCTTATAGCCCCAGTAGAACGTTTTGCCTTCAACGATGCAGTTATCGACAACGGTGTTGTCGATGCGGATGAAACCAAGGTAGTCCGCCTTATCGGAGTGCAGCGTCATGTTTTTGAATGTAATGGTCTTGGATCCGTCAAACGAATAATCGCCGTTGTATTCCGTTCCAAAGTTTTCGGGTTTGGGGAATTTAGCGCCAATGCCCCAAACCGTGTCTTTGCCGGAGCCGACAAAAGTGAGGCTCTTGCCAACAGCGAGCTTGCCTTGGTTTTCTACATAAGTAGTGTAATTACCCGGTCCGAGATTAATGATGTCGCCGTCATTTGCCTCTTTAATAGCGACAGTCAAGTTGTCATACGGCTTGTTTTGGGTGGTGTTTGTAACCGTGCCGGTAGTAATCGTGCCGGGGGCACCGTCTGCGAAAGCAGACGATGCTACGCCCATCGTGACGAGCGCAACGGCAAACAGCGCTGCGACCGCACGAGAGACCGTTTTCAAAAACGACTTCATGCTGAGACTCCTTCGACTCTAAAAGTATTAAATCAGCATAAATATTATAGAGCTTCTGGCATTTTGCTAAACCCCTATTTCGCGCCTTTATCGGTACGCCAATCTTTCTCACGCTTCTTGCATATTTATTCCGCATACCTGCATCTTTGTTGCATCGGATTGCGCAACAAAGATGCATTTGTTTTGCCGGTGTGGTTTGCGCGATGGCACTTGGTGTGTCTATGGCCCAATGGGCTGGGCGCAAGACTGACCTTGACAGGGGGTCGGGATTGATTGCTTGGCGATAAGCGCAGCGATGTTGCGCCTATCGCCCGCCATAGAAAAGTGCGATAACTGGGCGCACTGACGCGAATGCTCTTATGGGCTAGACTAGGCACCACGAAATACACGATGCGTTCGGGCGGCGCCGACTGTCCGATTAGCTTGGCAAGCATTGAGGGTGCATGCACATGAGCCAAGAGATGATGGATAAGACCTGCCGAGGGTTTGCCGAGGCGCTTGCCGCGCGCGAGCCGGTTCCCGGCGGCGGTAGCGCGAGCGCCTTTGTGGGCGCGCTGGGAGCCTCACTTTGCGGGATGGTTGCCCGCTACGGTGCGACCAATCCCGCGCTTGCCGATCGAGCGGACGATTTGGCGCACGCGTTTGCTCAGGCTGATGAGCTGGCCCAGGAGCTTGTCGAGTTGGTTGCCGAGGACGTTCGTGCCTACGGGCAGGTGTCCGCGGCGTACGGTATTTCGCGCGAGGATCCGGCTCGACCGGCTGCGATTCAGGATGCGCTGCACGTGGCGGCTATGCCACCGTATCGCATTATGGATGCCTGCGGGCGCGCGCTGGCGCTGCTCGAGGACATGGCGGACAAGGGGTCGCGCCAGCTGCTGTCCGACGTGGCTTGTGGCGCCGTGTTCTGCCGCGCCGCCATGCAGGGCGCGAGTCTGACGCTCTTTGCCAACACTACGTCTATGAAAGACCGGGCACGCGCCGAGGAGCTCGAGGCGGCGTGCGATGAGCTGCTGGATACGTGGCTGCCGCGTGCCGATGCGCTGGCGCGCCGTGCCGCCGACGCAGCCAGGAAGAGGGGATAGCCATGGCAGAGCTGCTCAAAGGCGCTCCCGTTGCCCGTACTTTGACCGAGGAACTTGCCGCTCGCTGCGCTGCTTTGCGCGAACGCGGCGTTGTGCCGACGCTGGCCATCGTTCGTGTGGGCGAGCGCGAGGACGATCTATCGTACGAGCGCGGCGCCCTCAAGCGCTGTGAAAAGGCTGGCATTGAGGCTCGCCGCGTTTTGCTTCCTGCCGATGCTTCGCAGGATGAGCTGCTGGCGGCTATTAAGGACATCAATGCCGACCCCGCCGTTCATGGCTGCCTAGTGTTTCGCCCACTGCCCGCTGGGCTTGACGAGGATGCGGTTGCCGCGGCACTCGATCCCGCCAAGGATGTCGACTCCATGACGCCGGCCTCGCTACTTACCACGCTTTCGGGGCGAGGCGAGGGCTTTGCTCCTTGCACGGCTGAGGCCGTGTTGGCGTTGCTGGACCATTACGGCGTTGAGCTGGATGGGGCCAAAGTCGCGGTCGTCGGTCGGTCTCTGGTGATTGGCCGTCCCGTTGCCGCCATGCTTACGGCTCGCAATGCCACGGTGACGACGTGCCATACGCACACGCGCGACCTTGCTGCCGAGTGTCGTGCGGCTGATTTAGTGGTTGCGGCCGTTGGGCGCGCGCGCACGATTGGCGCGGATGCGGTTCGCGAGGGCCAGACGATCATCGATGTGGGCATTAACTGGGACGAGGCCGCTGGCAAGCTGGTCGGCGACGTCGATTTTGATGCTGCGGAGCCGATCGTTAACGCCATCACACCCGTGCCGGGCGGCGTGGGGGCTGTGACCACCGCGATTCTCGCCAAACACGTGATCGAAGCAGCCGAGCGCACATCGAAATAGGCTTTTGACCACGGGGCTGCCGAGGCTGTGGTTTCGCCCTTTTTGCACCGAAGCGATACACTGTTGCCGTTTGATTTCTTCGCTCAAGGAGGATGCGCATGCCGTGCACAACGATTTTGGTCGGTAAGAACGCGAGCTACGACGGGTCGACGCTGGTTGCCCGCAACGAGGACTCGCCCAATGGGGTATTTGAGCCCAAGCGCATGCGCGTAGTGCATCCCGACGAGCAGCCGCGTGTCTACACGAGTGTCCTGAGCCACCTGACCGTTGAGCTGCCCGACAATCCCATGCGTTACACAAGCGTCCCCGACGTTGTCCCGGGTCATGGCATTTGGGCCGAGGCCGGTTTCAACGAGCTCAATGTTGGCATGTCCGCAACCGAGACGCTCACCACCAACGAGCGCGTCCGCGGCGCCGATCCGCTCGTGGATTTCGTGCCCGCCAAGGGTAACGAGGGCGAGGACGGCTATGTGCCGGCGCAGCCCGGTGGTTTGGGCGAGGAGGATATGGTGACCCTGGTGCTGCCATACGCCAAATCCGCCCGCGACGGCGTGCGCATTCTGGGCGACCTGCTCGAGCGCTACGGCACCTACGAGAACAATGGCATCGCCTTTAGTGACGTTGACGAGATCTGGTGGCTCGAGACCATCGGCGGCCACCACTGGATCGCCAAGCGCGTACCCGACGACGCCTATGTGACCATGCCCAACCAGCTGGGTATCGATAGCTTTGACCTGGACGACGCCGAGGGTGCGCAGGTCGACCACATGTGCTCGGCCGACCTACGCACCTGGATGGCTGAGTGGCATCTGGACCTGACGTTGGGTGTCGAGGGCGACGGTCCGGCGACGGTCTTTAACCCGCGCGAGGCCTTTGGCTCGCACAGCGACAGTGATCACGTCTACAACACGCCGCGCGCCTGGTACATGCAGCGCTGCCTCAACCCCAGCGATGTGTGGGACGGTCCCGACGCCGACTACACGCCCGAGAGCGACGACATTCCCTGGAGTCGCGTGCCCGAGCGCAAGGTGACCCTCGAGGACATCAAGTACGTGCTTTCGAGCCACTACCAGGGCACGGAGTACGACTGCTATGGCAGCAAGGGTACGCCCGCCACGCGCGGCGCCTATCGTCCCATCGGCATCAACCGCAACAGCCAGCTCGCCGTGCTGCAGCTGCGCCCCTATGCGCAGCCGGCGTATCGCGCCGTGCAGTGGATGGCGTTTGGCTCTAACTCGTTTAACGCGCTTGTGCCGCTGTACGCCAATGTCGAGACCATGCCCGAGTACTATGCTGACACGCAGGCTCGCGTGACGTCCGAGAATTTCTATTGGGCAAATCGCCTGATCGGTGCCTTGGCCGATGTTCGCTTCCATGAGTGCGGTCGCGCAGTCGAGGATTATCAGGAGAAGGTCGGCGGCATGGGCCACAAGCAGATTCACGACGTTGACGCTGCCGTTGCCGCTCTGCCCGAGGCCGAGGTGCCCGCCGAGCTCGCCCGCGCCAACGAGGCCTTTGCCGAGCTTGTGCGCGTGGAGACCGATGCCCTGTTGGGCAAGGTGCTCTACACCACGAGCTGTGCCATGAAGAATTCCTTCGCGATGAACGATAACATTAGGTAAAAGCCACATTGCAGCGAACGAGCGGGGCAAACGCCGTCAAAGGCTTTGCCTCGCTCGATTTCTATCCCGGTGACAAACGATTTTGTGTCGTTTGCTCAATCTTGGGTACAAGTAGGCCAATGAAGTTGTTCACGATTGGAGCCAGCCATGGTTATGAAATTCGATCAGCTTGTTAACGGTGCCATCAACGTGGGCTTCGGTGCCGCCGCCGTTGCCGTCGAGGGCGGCAAGAAGGTCCTCGACGACCTCAATGCCAAGGGCGAGCAGGTGCGCAAGGACGCCGGCACCCCCGATATCGCCCGCAGCGTGTCCGACATGTTCGAGCAGGCCGGCGGTACCATCTCCGACCTTACCGAGCGCTTGGGCATGCAGGGCGAGACTGCGGCCCAGCGCGTGCTCGACGAGCTCATCCTCGCCCGCGTGCGCGTCATGACCGCCCCCGAGCGCACGGCCTTTTTGGCCCATGTGCGCGACATCGTCGATTCGGTCGAGGATAACGTGACCTCGGTGCCCGTCGAGTCCGTTGAGCCCGACGATGCAGAGGACGCCGAAGAGGCCGAGTAGCAGCGCAGATGGCAGATTCCACCACCGATTACAACAATCAAGATCCCTTGGGTGACGAGGCGGCGGTTGTCGACGAGGTCGAGGCCGCCGTCTCGGGCGCTCGCAAGAAGCCGCGCGCTGTCGATATGGTCCCTGAGGAGCCCGACGCGATGGCGCCGGACGAGGAATACCAGCTCACGCCGGCAGGTCGTCGTGAGCGCATTGGTCAGATCGTTCGCCTGATCAAAAAGTATCGCGTGTGGGACAACCTCACGCCGGTGCGCCTGCGTCGTCTGCTCGAAGAGCTCGGTCCCATGTTCGTTAAGATGGGGCAGATTCTGGCCAACCGCTCCGAGATTTTGCCGCAGCGGTTTTGCGACGAGCTGCGCCGTCTGCGCTCCGACGTAGAGCCGGTGCCGTATGAGGTAGTGCTCCGCTGTTTGGAAGAGGAATACGGCCAGCGCCTGGGGCAGATATTCGACGCGATTGACCCCAACCCGCTCGGTAGCGCGTCGCTCGCGCAGGTGCACCGCGCCCGTCTGGTGACTGGCGAGGACGTGGCCGTTAAGGTGCAGCGCCCCGGCGCGCAGCAGGTGATGGCTCAGGACATCGACATCATTCGCTCGGTGGTACGCATCGTTTCCAAGTTCGTCAACACTGATCAGTTTGTGGACCTGCATGGCGTGGTCGAAGAGCTGTGGACCTCGTTTCGCGAGGAGACCAACTTTTTGGCCGAGGCCAAAAACCTCAACGATTTCTATGACTTCCACAAAAGCGTGCATGGCGTCTCGTGTCCCAAATCCTACTTGGACCTTTGCACCGAACACGTCGTGGTCATGGACTACATTGACGGCATCTCCATTGCCGATCCCGAGCGCCTGGTGGCCGAGGGTTATGACTTGGAAAAGATTGGCGCCGCGATCGTCGAGGACTACTCGACGCAGGTGCTCGATGATGGCTTTTTCCATGCCGACCCGCATGCGGGAAACATCATCCTCAAGGACGGCATCGTCTACTTTATCGACCTGGGCATGGTCGGGCGCATGTCGAGTCACGACCGCGGTATCGTCAAGGATATGATTTTCGCCGTGGCCGAAGGTGACGTTCCCAAGCTCAAGGATTCGCTTATGCGCTTTGCCGTGACGCGCGGCGATTCGGCCGAGCTCGACCATTCTGCCTTTTTGTCCGACTTGGACTTTATCGTCGCCGACTTTGCAGGGCTCGATCTTAAGGACCTGGATATCGGCGAGTTTTTAACCTCGCTGTTAAATCTGGCGCGCAAAAACGACGTTGAGCTGCCGAGCGTGGTGACGATGTTCGCGCGTGGCATGGTGACACTCGAGGGTCTGCTGACCGAGTATATGCCCGACGTCAACATGATCCAGATCATCCAGACGCACATCAAAAACGAGAAGAGCACCTATGCGCGCGTCCGCGAAATGGGGCACGATCTTGCCGCGAGCAGCTATCGCGCGGCAAAAGGCTCGCTCGAGGCGGCCGAGTATCTGGGCTTGGCGTCGCGCATGCTCACGCGCGGCCAGCTTAAGGTGAACACGCAGATCATGAGCAGCGATAAGGCGCTGCGACAGCTGGGTGGAATTGTCGACCGCATGTCGATGGCAATTGTGATCGCCGGCCTGTTTATCGGCTCGTCGGTGGTGTACTACGCGCGCATCGAGCCGGTTGTGTTCGGTATCCCGGTCATTGGCTTTATGGGCTACGTGAGTGCGCTGGTGCTGGCGCTGATGCTGGGCCGCGAGATCTGGCGCAACAGTCACGGCGGCAAGCGGTAGAGACTGCGACCGTCACCGCATTCTCCTATCGCAAACCATAGCTTTTACCTTGGGCTTCGCCTGTGTGCGGGGTCCTTTTGCGTGCTACCATATTGACAGTAATAATCGATGGCCTAGATGGTGGTGCGGAGACGCACGAATGCGCGGTTTTCCTGCGTGTTTGGGAGAATCGGGGTGCAAGTCCCCGGCTGTACCAGTAACCGTAATTCCTCTTGGCCCGGGATGGCCGCGCCGCAGATCGGACGGCGCGCCCGGGTCGGTAAGGTTAAGTCGGATCGCCCCCCATCTTGTATGCGGCCGCGGCGCATGCCGCCGGCACGCGTTGGGCTCTGGAGGGAAGGGGGACCCCGATGGGGGTACTCGAGCGCAATGTGCGCGATGACGTGGGGCAGCCGCTGGGCAATGTCCCAAGTTCAGACAATAGGAGACAAATGGATATGTTTGAGGACGAGTGCCAGCGCGCCTCGTGGCGTCGTCATGGAGCGATTGCCCGTGGCGTAGCCAAGCGCGGTCTGGTGGCGTTCCTGGCGTTTGCCATGGCTTTTGGTACCACGCCGGCGCAACTTTGGGCCGAGGGCGCCGAGGGCATTGCCGAGGCCGTGACGCAGACTGCGGAGACGAAGTCGGCGGAGGAGCAGGCTGCCGGCGAGGGTGACGCCGATGCTGCCGGTACGGATGCCGCCGCGTCTTCCGGTACCGTTGCGACCTCCGAGCAGTCGAGCGCACCGCAGCCGAGTGCTGTCCAGAGCGCAGCGGGGAGCAGTGCCGTCGCGGTGCAGAGCGATGACGCACTTACGATTTTCTCTCTAACGTTCGAGAACCTATCGACCGGCAAGCAGTCTTATGCCGGTTACACTACGTCGGATACGATTTTGGTCCATGCCTTTCAAAAAGTTAATGGGGCTAGGATCGAAATTGATTCATCCGATCTCAGTTATCAGTGGCAAGAGGGTCCTAAACAGAGCAGGAAAGACTCGGATTACACCGATATTCCCGGCGCTACTGAGCAGACCCTAAAGCTTGCCGAGTATGCCGGTAAGTCTGTCCGTTGCGTGGTGACACCTAAAGCGGGTGGCGACTCATATGCTAATCGCGGGACGACTCTGGTCACCGCCGCCGATAGCGTCAGTGTTTCGAGCGTCACCCTCGATAAGAGCGGTAAGGTTTACGCCGGAGATGTGATTTCTGCAACGGCGAAGTCGGGTACAACGGACGTCTCCGCGGACTCTCGCGTTTCCTGGCAGTGGTACTACGGCGACTCGAGTTCCGTTAGCGCTTGCACCAATAAAATCACTGGGGCAACGAGTCGTACTTTTACGGTTACGGCTGACCTGTTTGGCAAATACCTCGTTGCCAAAGCTACGAGCGCTTCTGGCGAGACTACTCCTTACGTTGCCGTTGGTCCTGTTTCGGAGGCTGGCGCGGTCGAGCTGTACGGCGTTACGGTCGAGGGCGCTTCTTCTACTGGGGCCGTGCATGTGGGCAACGTGCTCACGGCTAAGGCGACCAAGGGCAACTCTTACACGAACGTTGGATCTACCGATACCGTTCACTATCAGTGGCAGTACGCCGACGCCAAGTCGACGTCCGACGCCGCGTTCAAGAATATCGACGGTGCCGCCGACTCTGCCAGCTATACGGTTGCGGCCGATATGGTGGGCAAGTACATCCGCGTGATCGCCACGAGTGAAAACTCCGTTAAGAGCACACAGAAGAAGTACTACGGCAGCACCACCTCGGTTGACCCTGTGGGTCCGGTGACGCTTGCCGGTCAGTACACGCTTAAATCTGTCGAGCCGGCAGAGGCTTCGACGGCTACGCTCAACGTGGGCACGACGCTTACGCCCAAGGTCCGTATCCCCGACTCTTCGAGTTGGTCGGATTCCGCTCTGCCCGATGACGCCAAGCTGACCGTCACCTGGTATGCCAAGGGCGCCGATGACGCTAATTGGACCAAGGTCACCGATAACCTTGACGCCTCCACCGGTGCGCTGACTATCACCGATGCGCTTGTGGGCAAATCCCTCAAGCTCGAGGCCTCGGCGCTCGACAACACCGTTACGTGGACCTCTAGGGACACGGTGCTGCCGGTGGGGGAGTATAACCTGCTGCGCGTCGTGAGCACGCCTCAGCTCCAGAGCAAGTCGACCAACCTTGTCGCGGGCGATAGCGTCTCTGCCGATGTGTACGCTAAGCGCGTCGACGGCTCGACCACTAACGGCTCGACCACTAACGGCGTTAAGCTTTCTGCCGACAGCGCCGATATCTCTTGGTATGCGGCCGACGCCTCCGATGCGGCGGATGATGATTGGACTAAGCTCGAAGTAACGGGTGCCAAGATCCAGGTTCCCGATGCGGCCGGTAACAAGTACCTTAAGGCTGTTGCTGCGAGTGGCTCTTCCGAGGTCGAGGTCGTCTCGGCCAACAAGGTCATCAAGGCCGGTTCGCTCGAGGCTGCTGTTCAGAAGCTCAGCGATAAAAACGCGCTGATAAGCGTCGCCTACAGTGCTGATGGCGGTAACGTCAACGACGCGTTGAAGGCTCAGCTCAAGCAGCTCGGCTTTGATGATATCGACGTTAAGACTAAGACCGCCAGCTTCAGCTCTTCGTATGAGGGCGCTGAGGTCGGCATCTCCTCTACGTACGATAAGACTAACGGCGATGTCACGTTCTTCTATCTCGATCCCAACGCGTCTAGCGGCTGCAGCATTGACCAGCTGCGTCGCGCGAGCGTTACGTTCGTGCTCTCGCGTGATGGCAAGTCGGTTGAATACAAGCCGACTAAAACTGTTGAAATCGCTTGGAACGAAGGCAAGCTTCAGGACCTGCTCGACAACGCCGCCGAGCAGCTTTCCATCGGCTATGCCACGGGCGATACCGCCGAGAGCGTTACCCAGAATCTGACGCTGCCATACAGGGCGGGCGCCAACAAGAAGTTCTCCGTCGAGTGGACGAGCTCCGATACCGATGCCCTGTCTGTTTCGGGCAACGGCTGGGACGACTACACGGGCAAGGTCGCGCGCAAGTCGAGCGACCGCGAGGTCACGCTGACCGCCAAAGTCTCGGTGTTGTCGAACGTCTCCGATGTCAAGGTGACCGGTGGGGCCACGCATGCCGTTACTGTCAAGGGCGACCCCGATAAGGTTGCATCCGACAAGGCCGACCTGCAGGCAAAGGTCGATGCGGCCTTTACCTACGACAATATCAAGTACTACGGCACCAAAACGGTTGCCGACAAGGACGGCCTAACCGCCGACCTGCAAATGCCACAGCCCAAGAACCTTGGCGTCGACGGCAAGTATTACAAGGTCGAGTACTCCGCCAGCACCGATGACATCACGTTTAACGGTTACAAGGGTACGGTCTATCAGCCGCTGCCTGGCGCCGAGGCAGCGAAGACCAAAGTCACCCTTACGGTGACCGATAAGTCCAACGCCGAAGTCACGGCAAGCAGGACCCTCGACTTTGCGATTTCTCCGCAGAATCAGGACGAGCTCAATGCCGAGTTGTTCCACCTGAGCCTTGCGAAGTCTTCGTTCTACTTGGGTATTCTTGATGGCCAAAATGCCTCCAGCGTGACGGGCAACCTGCATGCACCGCTTAAGGTGTATGGCCAAGGACTCGGCGTTAACTGGTGCTATTCCACCGAAGAGGCTGCGGGACATTACGGCTTCGTGTTTAGTGAGCTCCCCGGTGGCACGGAGAATACCTATCGTTTGCTCAAGTCGAGCAAACCGAGGGTTATCGCGCATGAGAACCTTATCCTCACTCAGCCCGAATACAACACGAAAGTCACGATTAGCGGCCGTCTGAAGAGTGAGCGTTTTGCCCGTTATGCCGAGCGCTATCCCGACAATTCGGACTACGCGGTGCTTGCCGGCTTGGATGTTTCTGCGACGGTAAACGTCAAGGGAACGACGGGGCTCGACAACCCGAACGAGGGCAAGACCATTACGGTGACGGCCAAGGTCACGGGCGTCTCCGCAAGTGATGCCGACGGCAACTACACCGAGCAATCGGTGGTGCCCTTGACCGAGCTTACGCTTCCCGCCGACGATGACACGACGGCCGAGTCGGTACTCGAGCAGCTTATGACGGCTGCCGGTTGTACGAACCTTGAGGCAAACGCCTTGGGTCTTACGAGTGCGACGATGCCCGATGGCCGCGTGCTGGGCACAACGAGCACCGCGCCGTACAGCTTCTGGTCGTTTTACGTAAACAATGGGTTTGCGAACTTCGGCGCCTCGAGCTATTGCCTTAAGAACGGCGATTGCGTCGAGTTCCGTTACGTTAAGGGCGATGGCATACAGAAGCCTTCGTCGGCGCCTGCCACCAATCCTGGGGCTGAGCATCCCGATGTCGATACGGCATGGAATGGCTTTGCGAACGGTGGCTCGGGATCCGCAACGGATGCCCTTACGCCTACGACAAAGACCGATACGCCTTCCTGGGCGCTCAACCTTTTAACCGAAGAGCAGCAGAAGGCAGGCGCAAGCGCCTCTGCGTCTGACCCCATTGTCGCGAACGGAAAGGTGTACCTTGTCACGGGCGCTTCGGTGTGGAATGGAAAGACGTGGAATGCGGTCCTCAACGAGGTTGATCCCGAGACGGGTTCCGTCGTGCGATCGCTTGCACTTGGCTCTTCCATGGATAGCACCTGCCGTCCCGTTATTGCTCAGGGTATCATCCTGATTCCGCTTTCCGGTGGCTATCTGCAGGCTGTTTCGGCGAAAACGTTTGAGACGCTTTGGTATTCCGATGCGTTTACGAACCAGAACCTGTCTTCGCTGACCGTTGACGGCGATTATGTCTATATCAATACCCTTGATTATTGGTCCGGCAATGACGTGCAAAACGGTACGGTCAGGCGCATCAATATTCATACGGGTGCAGTTGCCGGCAGTGCTTCTGTCACCGATGGCGGCTTCTACTGGTCTGGTGGTCTGATGGTCAACGGCTACTACGTTGTCGGCAGCGACTTCGGCCAGGTGCGCGTGTATTCCGCCGATCTGTCGAAGCTTGTCGCCTCGTTTAAGCTATCTGGTGGCAATATCCGCTCGGCGCTTACCGTCCACGATGGCTATGTATACGCCGTTACGCGCGATGATGGCACGTTGCACAAGCTGACTATTGGTTCGGATGGCTCTATTACCGAGGCCGGGAAGGTGCAGTTTGCCCCATACTCGACTTCAACGCCCGTGTTTAGCGGCAAATATGCCTTTATTTGCGGTGCGACTGCGAACAATTGGAAGGCTAAAGGCCTGCTGTCGATCATCGATCTTTCTGATATGAGCGTGAGGCAGATTACGAAAGCCGATGGCGAAGAGCTCGGCTTTGAATCGAAGAGCACGCCGCTCGTCTCCACGCGCGATGGTGAAACATATGTGTACTTCACCCTAAATGGCGCCAAGGGAAACTGGCCTAACTACACTTCGGGCGGCGGCGTGTATATGTACAAGCTGGGCGATGCCGAGGCGACCGAAGTGTTTGTTCCCGGTTCTGGTTATGCAAACTACTGCATGGCGTCGGTTGTCTGCGACGAGTTCGGCAACCTTTACTACACGAACGACTCAGGTCACTTGTTCTGTGTGAAGTCCCAGGCCCATCGCGTTAAGTTTGATGCTCGGGGCGGCTCTGCGACTGGCGATCAGACGCCTGCTTCTGGCTCGACCGTCACCAAGCCGGCCGATCCGACGCGTGAGGGCTACACCTTTGGTGGCTGGTATACCGATGAGGCTTGCACAAAGGCGTATGACTTTAGCGCTGCGGTGACGGCCGATATGACGCTCTACGCTAAGTGGACCAAGAATGCCGTTACCCCTGGCGGTAACGGCGGCTCTGGCTCCAACGGCTCCAATGGCGGTTCGGGTAATGCCGGTGCTGATTCTGGCTCCGATAACGGCATAAACGGCCAGCAGAGCGGCGGCGCTGTTGCTCCGGGCCAGAAGCCGGTGTCCACCACGACCAAGACCGAGACCAAGGACGGCAAGGATTCCAAGAAGGATTCCGGCAAGGGCGACAAGAAGGACAGCAAGAAGTCTGACAAGAAGTCCAGCAAGTCCAGCTCCAAGTCCGATACGGGCTCGGCTGCCGCGACTACCGCTAAGAAGTCCGCTGAGGCTCTGGCACAGCAGTCTGGCTTCAACCCGCTCGCCATTGTCGGCGTAGCGGCCGGCGTGATCGGGCTTGCGGTCATTGGCGTGTTCGTGTTTACCAAGCGCCGGTAGGTGAGAGCTGTGTCCAATAAACCTCAGGATGCCGACTCCAAGCAACCCGACTCGTCGTTCATTCAGCTCGACGATGCTAAGCAAAAGGGCGCCACCTCGGCGGCGTCCGCCTCTCGGCGCAAGGCGCTGCTTGGCTCTCTGACGGCCGTCTGCATCGCGCTGATTGTCGTCTCGCTGGGCTTTGTTCACCCTTCCGCCAGCGGCGCCTGGTCCATCGATTGGATCGCCCGGGCCGTGGCGGGGAGGAGCGTTGCCGACTCTGGCTCTATCGCCTCTCGCAAGACGGAGACAGCGGGCTCCTCGTCTTCTGACGCTGTGGACTCCGAGTCCAAGGATTCGAATGAATCGGATTCCAAGGACGCTTCCGAGTCTTCGGACGAGAAGTCAGACAAGGATTCGAAAGAGAAGAAGTCCGAAGACAAGGGCGGCAAGAAGTCCAACAACGCGTCTGCCGGACAAGGCTCCGAATCCGCTGGTGGATCGAGTTCTTCAAACGGCTCCTCTTCGGGCGGCGGCTCGGCGGCCGGCGGTGGGTCTGTATCCAACGGCGACAGCGCCTCTGCTGGCAATCAGGGCGGCTCGCAGCAGCCTGGCTACATTACTGTGACGGTCTCTGTGACGTCGAGTGCCGTGGGTAACCCGGTGTCTTCTGGCGGTACGTTCACCTTCAACGAGGGCGCTACGGCCTACGATGCTTTGTGTGCACTGGGCCTTTCCGTAAATGCGCACGGCTCATCGTACGGCACGTATGTCGCCGCTATCGGCGGCCTGGCCGAGAAGGAGCACGGTGGTACAAGCGGCTGGATGTACTCCGTTAACGGTGTGACGCCCAACACGGCGTGCAGCAACTACGTTCTCTCCAACGGTGACAGCGTCGTCTGGTATTACGTAACGGGCTAAATGCCTCGACATAACACGCCAAACGGGCGGTTCGGACAAACATCCGAGCCGCCCGCTTTTATGCGAATGGGACGTCGTTTCCCAATCGAGGCTCAACCGGAAATTGCATCCCACCCTGAAGGTGAATTCCGGGACGCAATTTCCGCATCAGCATCCATTGGGAAAGCGCATCTCGTTCTAGACATGGGACTGCGGACAAAAAGTTGGACCGTTGAGGTCCGGAACGGAGTCCGCATGGCATACAGTAGGAGAATGGTGGAGAGGGCCAGGGCGCTTCGCGGCGCCGGGCTCACCG
>NZ_JBQKDN010000023.1:0-25008 GCF_052121815.1 Collinsella sp. LCP19S3_B6 | reverse complement strand
CGTGCCCCCTTCGTCGGTGATTTGTTGTTTAGTCGCTAGAAATCATATGACGGGGCGCGGGCCGTGTTCCGCTATGCGGTTGTCAATTTGCGAAAGAAATTATGCGTCACCTTGTGTATTGCCCGTACCAGAGTCATGTCAATGCAATCATCGATCAACGCAGCGTTTCTAATTCTAAGGTTTTGGGCTATCACGGCGGCAAAGATGCCGCGTACAAGAAGATCGTTCAAGACGCGTTTGCGTCGGGCAGCTGCAGGGTGCTCGTGAGCACCAAGGCGTTTGGCATGGGTATCGATATCGATGACATCGATGCCGTGTACCACTATGCGCCGACGGGCAATCTGTCCGACTATATTCAGGAAATTGGTCGTGGCGGTCGCAAGCGCGGCCTGGGTGCCAAGGCCTGCATCGACTTCTTTATGCAGGACGTTCGCTATTCCGAGACGCTGTATGCGCTCTCCAAGTTTAGCCAGTGGCAGCTTAAGGAGATCATGGCCAAGCTGTACGAGGTCTATGCTTCTGCGCCGCAAAAAGACCGTAGCCAGAACTTCCTGGTATCGCCCAATACGTTCTCCTACCTGTTTACAAACGAGAAGGATGAGGACCGCAAGACCAATCGCGTTAAATCGGCCCTGATGATGATCTCGCGCGACCTTGAGGATAAGTTCAACTTCCCGGTTATCGTCGTGCGCCCCAAGGTGTCGTATACCAAGCAGTTTGTTTGCATTGAGCAGGTTGCCGAGCGTAGCTTTACCACGTCCTACGGCAAGTATTTACGAAAGATCAGCGAGGCCCATACGCGCTACGAGAATCGTGCGGGGCAGCATGCCGTCAAGATCTCGGACATGGGCGCAATCTATGAGCTCAACGTTGGCGATATGTGGGCCAACGAGTTTAGCGACCTGACCTTTGCCGATTTTAAGCGCCAGCTGTTCACGGGCAAAATTTGCTCGCCGACGGGGGAGCCTGCGCTTTCGAACCGCCTGGCGCTCGACATCAATTACTCCATGCCGTTTGATGGGGCCACGTCGACGCTGTCTGCGTTTGCCGAGGCGCTGCGCAAGACGTTTATGAGCCTTGCGCGTGAGGGCGATTTTTCGGAGAAGGAGTTTACGAAAGAGCTTACCCATCAGCTTGAGGGGACGTCTTTGGAGGTCAAGAAGCCGTCTGCGCTGCTGAATGCGTTTGTTCGTCCCGTCGATGGTGGCCGGCACTTTGGATCCGACCGGTCCTTTAAATGCATCAAACGATTCAATAAGTCTTCGAGGAATACCTATAGCCGCGCGCAGGATGTTCGCTATGGCGTAATCGGGCGCGAGCTTCAGGCAGCCATGAGCAATCTGACCCAGACGCTGGGAAGGTTGCAGCCTCCCGAAGGTAGCAAACATTGCAGGCGCTATCTGGACAACAAGGCTCTCGACGCTCGCTATGCGCTGGCCGAGATCCTAGAGATTCTCAAGCTTGCTACGTACACGGTAAAGGGCGGCGACAATCCAGAGATCTTCATTCGTCTTAACGATGCCTCGAAGGTCAAAGCGTTGGCTTCGGACGGCAGATATTCCAATGGCGTGCTGCGCGAGCTTAACGATCGCCACGAGTATTCGTCCAAGGTTATTAGGGGCTTCTTCCGCTCCACCATGAGCGATGCCGAGCGATGGGACGTAGTCGAGGAGTACTTCTTGGGCAATGACGATTACGTTGCTCAGGTTCTGGGCATCGATGAGAAGCTGGCGGATGAGTCTGCCAAGGCGGCTCCCAAGGTGAGGCATGCGGTTGCTAAGCGGCCTGTCGGCCTCTCGACATCCGTCGTGGCTGAAGGGGCTTCCTATGAGGGCAAGCCGTACTTTCGCGTGTGGAAGGACCTGCTCAACAGCTGCTCTGCGGGTCAGGAGATCACCGACGTCCAAAAGCTGAAAGAATTGGTCAAGAGCAGTAAGCTCGAGATGCCTCGCAAAGACGCGGTGGTCTGTATTGAGAGCACCGACTTTAAGCTGCATCCCGCCTTGCTGTGGAAGAAGAGTCGCGTGATGCTCTTTAGTGCCTCGCGTGCCGATGAGTTTGCCCGCACCCAAGACATTGACTGGAAGTGCTTCATTCTAGGCCAGGGAGAGGGCATAGAGGCGATTGCCGACGAACTCGAAAACGCCCCGAAAGAAGCGAGGTAGCTGCCGGAACTTAAGCGAAAGGTTAATTCAAATGGATTTGGTGACTTCTTTTTTCCACCTGCTGTCCGATTATTGCGTTTGCTTTGACGATGGAATGATCACTTGGGACGGTCATCATCACGTTGCGACCGGTCTGCATGTCGATAACGAAAAGGTGCCCGAGCTTACCGAGTTTGCCACGCAGGGCGGCTTTGATGATTTGAATGATTATCTCAACTGCTTTGTCGACGGTTTTCTGAATAACCTGGTTGAGGCCGATGAGGACCTCATTGTTCCCAGGAGCGCAATCCACGAGGCGCTTTACCCTATGCTTCGAGAAGGGGATTTGACGGGCCTTGTTTTGGCTGATTTCTGCGGCTGTAACAAGGCACTCGTAATCGACAATCCGGCCCCCGATGCATATTGCGTAATGTATGACACGCGAATCGCTCGCGGTATTCCGCAGTTCTTCAACTTGGTCACACGCATGCTTTGGGATATGCGCCAAGGGCTGCGTAGCCAGCAAGGCGCCTCGTTTAAGGTGACGTTTGCTGCGGCGAAGAACGTCGATCTATCCACGCTGGTCGTAGGCAACGTGACGGACGTTCCGGGCGTGCAGGAAAAGCCGGGAACGAAGATGGTCTACTCTGCCCCGGCGATTCGGCTGGGTACCTCGGCCTCAGACGGATGCGGCGCGGCGTCTGCCCCTGCGGGAGGGGAGCGGCCTGGTAACGCAGGCGGTGAGAGGAAGGTTGCTGCAAGCGAGGGCGACCGCGTATGGGGTAATGCGTTTTCCGTGGCGCTTCCCGATGGCTGGATTTTCGATTCCGACCCCAGCCAAAAAGATACCTTTGTTTTAAGCCCCGCTTCGTCCAACAGGCGCATGGAAGGGGCTCAGGTTCTTTATTCGTGGCGCCCTGAAACACCAGAGGAAATGCGCATCATGGACCAGCTCGAGGTTCGTCGCGCCGTGATTAGGACCACCCACTTCCCTCCCATAAACAACATGGTTCCCAGAGGACTTGAATATCACGAAGTTCAGGGTGATGGGTGCATTGTCGCTGTCGTTCAGGTTGGCGTGGGACTTCCTGGCATGGATACGGGGATTGGCTTGGAGTTCTATGTCTACCCTCTATACCGTGACAACGACTGCATGCGCGTGACGTTCTATTCATGGGATCGGGATCGTGTTGATGAGGCCCGCACGTTTGTCGATGGACTCGCGTCGACTGTTCGTCTTAATAAGGCGGAGCCTCTCAGTTGGGACATTGCGTTTAAGAAATGCTTTGAAACTAAGGTCGAGCCTGAGGAGTTCAGGGAGCTTGCATTCCAGGGCGTTTCTCTTTTGATTTCTATTCGCCAAGGTGTTTATACGTCAGCAGTATACGAGACCAGTTTGCTAGACGGTAATACTGCGCTTGATAGGGAGAATGCCGGTTTAAAGGCTTTGGCTCAGCTAAATGCGGATTCCGAGCGTTATCTGGATCGCATTCTTGACGCGGTCGATGCCCAGGAGCGCTTCTACGGAAAAGAGAGCCCCATATATCAGGATATTCGCTCTGCCGCAGCTAATGTTATTGACGTTGCCTTACTGAGGGCATCTAATTGCGACCTCGAAGACGGGCGTAACGCAGAGGCTATCCTTGCCCCTTCCGAGCATATGCGTGAGATTCGCGCCCGCATTGGACTGGATCCGGTGCCGGCGCCCGTTGCGCCGGAGAAGAAGGCCGCGCCGGAGAGTAAGGCGTCGGAGAAGAAGGATGCTGCGCCCGCCAAGGAGAAGAAGGTCGCTGAGCCTGCCAAGGATGAGAAGGCGGCTGCGCCTGAGAAAAAGAATGATGTGGTCATCGAGAAGAAAAAGGCCGAGGACGAGAAGCCTCAACCGTTTCAACCAAAGTCTTGGGCAGAGGACGAGACGAGGGATAGGGTTTACGCGCTTTCGGACCGTTGCCTCGCTGACCAGGACGAATTAGATCAAGCCGAAGCGGAAAAGGCGAAACTTCAACGAAAGCTTGACTCGATTACTAAGGCTCTGGCCGAGGCAACCTCGAAATACGATCACTTCCGGGACCTGGAGCGCAAGCGAGAGCAGCTGACAGAGCAGAGGAACAACCTTGATAATGAGGTTTCGAGCTGCGAGAAAGAGCTTCAATCGTTTGGGCTGTTTGACATTAGCAATAAACGCCAAGTAAAGAAAAAACTTTCGGATCTTGCCGAGCGCATAGAAAAGCTCGATTCCAGGCTCAAGGCGATTGGAGTCGATCTCTTTGAAGGCTCGAGCGAGCTTTCCAAAGTTGAGGTCGATAAGTTGCAGCAGCAGGAGAACGATGCTCAACTGGCGCTTAAAGAGGCCGAGGCGAACTTTGAGCAGAAAGAGGCTACATGGAAAGAAGACAAGGCTGAGCTTGAAGCGTTCTGCGCCAGCGTGCCAGATAACCCAAAAATGGATAGGTTTTGTTGGGATGCCGATTGGCGCATAAAGCAAGCGCGCGATCGCAGAGAGCGGGCTGAATACCAGCAGAAAAAAAGGCGTTTTGCAAAAGAGTTTGCACAAACAGTCGAAGTTGGCGAAGAATTTGGCGTACGAGATATGGTTGACGCGGTCGACGGACTGGACTCGATCACAATGGCTATGACTATTATTGAAGAATACTACAAGAAGACTCATTCAGTAAAACGGGTTGCCCCGCTTTACAACCTTCCTGCCTATGTGTTTACCGACAAAAGGTTCATGGATTTATTGGACGATTGATTCTTATTTAGAAGGCGGCTGAATTTTGCAGGGGGCATCTCTAGGGATGCCCCTCCCGTTTTTATGTCGAGCCTGCATTGGATCCAGGCATAAAAAATGCCGGGGGACATCCCCCGGCTCTTGGAGGTCCCTCTATTCGAGGGTAGCAATCCTTTTATACCACGAGACGAGGAGCCTATTCAAGTAGAAATAATAATGACCAAACACATGTTCGTCAATCTGCCTGCGGTTTTAGGATAACGACAGACTTTTGGCATGAGATGGTGGGGACGCGCTCGTTCGTGTTGCTTTGAACCGGTTGCTGCGGTCGTGGCGTTATGACTACCGCTCGCACTTGTTGCTCAACAAATGGTGGAGCTGGTGGAGTAAGTTAATACATACTGGCTGCGCCGCGGGGTTCTCCTGTAATGGGCGTACCCTCAAAATTGTGTCTCAGAATGCTCTGCATAGGGCGCTATAAGCTTTGCCGTCGGGTAGACTTGTCTATGTTGACTTAGCTAGTTTTATTGGGCTTTTAATCGGTCCTGATTGGATGGGATAGAGATATGGCAACGTTGCTCGCCGATAAATACGAGGCCCGCAAGGCCGAGGTCAATGCTCGCTTTGAGCAGCTTCGCGCTAACGAGGAAGAGCTCAACCGAATCTTCGCCAAGATCTACAACATGGAGGGCGAGGTGCCCATCGAGGTCGAGGACAAGTACGTATCGGTGGCGCGCATCTTTGATACCGCCGACGAGATCCCCGAGAGTTATAAGGGCAACAAGTACGTGCGCACCAAGCGCGACGAGATTACCTCGCTCATAAGCTATGCCGTGGGCTGCATGTTTGGCCGCTATTCGCTGGACGTGGACGGTCTGGTTTTGGCCGATCAGGGTGCCACGGTCAACGACTATCTGGCCAAGATGCCCGATCCCGATCACGTGACCTTTATGCCCGACGGCGACAATGTGCTGCCCATTACCGATGACGAGTACTTTGACGACGACATCGTTCGCTACTTTATCGACTTTGTGCGCACCGTGTACGGCGAGGAGACGCTCGAGCAGAACCTGGCCTTTATTGCCGAGGCGCTCGGCGGCAAGGGTACCTCGCGCGAGGTAATTCGCGCCTACTTTTTGAAGGACTTCTTTAAGGACCACTGCCAGACCTACAAGAAGCGCCCCATCTACTGGTTGTTCGACAGCGGCAAGAAGAACGGCTTTATGGCTCTGGTCTACATGCACCGCTATACGCCCGATCTGCTGGCGCGCATTCGTACCGACTATGTGCACGAGCAGCAGGAGCGCTATCGCTCGCAGATTGCCGACGCCGAGGACGCGCTGGCCACGGCCGAGCGCGGCGAGAAGGTTGCGCTGACCAAGCGCATCAAAAAGCTCAAGGATCAGCTGACCGAGACCGTTGCCTACGAGGAAAAGCTGCATCACCTGGCCGACCAGATGATCAAGATTGACCTGGACGACGGCGTTAAGGTCAACTATGCCAAGTTCCAGGATGTGCTGGCAAAGATAAAATAATGCACACGTGATTACGCGTTATGCGAATTGTTTTGACCGGTATGACGGTGGGATTGTTAGATGGCAAAGTTCGATGTAATTGAAGAGCTGGCGGCGCGCTTTGAACAGCCGCTGCCCGATTGCCGTGAGCGCCGCGTGGTGGTGTGGCACGACGCGGAAGGCGAGTTTGCCGCCACGTTTGCCGAGCTTGCCGAGGGCGGCTTTGGCGAAGCGGTAGAGCAGCGCCTGCCGCGTCCGGTGCGCTTTGTGGAGGCTTGCGACGGGCATATGTTTGAGGTCAAGCGCCTTATCGCCCGCGAGGACACCACGAGCGACATGCTGGTGTATCGCCAGCAGGGGCGTGGTGGCCTTGAGGGCGATTGGCTGGCCGATGTTGAACTGTACGCCGATCAGTTCTCGGCGGACTATCTGTCGCTGCTGGCCGATCAGCTGGGGGCCTCGAACGCGCGGGATATTCGCAAGGCACTGCAGGCGCACAAGTCGTTCTTTGCCGCCAAGGGCCGCGTCGCCAAGTTTTCCAAGTGCATGCCCGTGCCTGCGTGCGCGGCCGATGTTGAGCTGGGCCTGCTGGCTGCCATGTTTGGCGGCTCCGATCCCAGCGCTGCCACCATGCCGTTTATTGTGCGCGCGTGCCTGACTATGCTGCTGCGCGATGGTCCGGAGGCGCTGTCGGAGCTGGCGCAAAAGTTTGAGGCCGCCGACAGCCTTGCTGCCTTTGTGCGTCAGCGCACGGGCTTTGAGGGTACGCTGTTCGAGCGCGATTCGCTCCAGGATTTTGCCGCCCATGTGCTGCTGACGGCTTCGGCCTCGCTGGTGCCGGCGGCTGCGCTGCAAAAGCTTTCCAACCATATTGCGCCTGCCTATGCGCCGTATTGCATTGCCGTTGTCCGCGAATGGGCGGGCGATGCTGCGGCGTCTGATGACCTGCGCGAGATTTGCGAGCTGGTCCAGGACGCGTGCGGCCTGCGCCATGTGTTTGGTGCTCTGCCTACCGACGATTTACTGCGCCTGGATGTGTTTCCGTGCGTTGACGAGGCCATTTTGAGCGACCTGCTCGCCTCGCTGGCACAGGGTGCCGATCGCGTTGACGAGGCCCGTCGTGTTGCCGCGGCCCGTCGCGACCTGTGCTGGTACGACGATGTCGCCTGCTACTACCAGGTGCTTTTGGCGCTGGCCGACATGGCAGCCTTTAAGCGCGACCATGCGGGTGGATTCCATATTGCCCAGGCGGCCGAGGTATGGGAGACCTATACCACAGATTGGTGGCGCATGGATGCGGCATACCGCGCGCTGCGCCAGGCCAACGAGCGCTGCAAGCTGCGCGGTGTCGACCTGTTGGAGGAGCCCGAGCGCCGCGCGGTCGAATGGGCCGAGAACAACTACGTTAACTGGTATCTGACCGAGAGCAACGCGTGCTGGGCCAATGCCGCCCAGGCGCAGTGGCGCGATGCCGGCTATGTTGAGGGTGTCGCTCGCCAAGACCTGTTCTATTGGGAGACGATGCCCACGTATACCGGTAGTGCCAAGGCCAAGGTGGTCCTGATCAGCGATGCGCTTCGCTACGAGGTGGCGCAGGACGTGGCTGCCGCTTTGGAGCGCGAGCGTGGCGGCGAGGTGCGCATGGGTAGCGTGCAGGCGATGTTTCCCTCTATTACCGAGATGGGCATGCCGGCGCTGTTGCCGCATCAGGCCATGACGCTCAACATGGAAACGGGCGCCGTGCTGCTCGATGATATGCCGACGAGCTCTACGGTCGAGCGTCAAGCGGTGCTGCAGAAGGCCGCGCCTACGGGTCGTGCCCTGAGTGCCGCGGCGTATCTGGACATGTCTGCCGCCGACCGCAAGGAGCTGCTCAAGTCCAGCGAGATCGTGTACCTGTATCACAACAAGATCGACGCGACGGGGGAGAAGCTCGCCACCGAAAGCGACGTGTTTGATGCATGCGCCGAGAGCGTGGACGAGCTGGTCTCGATCGCCAAGCGCGTGTGCACCGACGCGCCAGGCGCCCGCGTGACGATTACGTCCGACCACGGCTTTTTGTACACGGCCAACGAACTGCCGGAATGCTTGTTCCTGGGCAAGAACGACCTGCCCGACGATCCGGTGCTGTTTGGCAAGCGCCATGCGGTGGTCGCTCAGGGCGACACCTTGGCCGATATCGCTAACGGCGCGGACGGTAGCCCGTGTTTAGCCATGAACATGGACCATGTGGTGCCGGGCGGCGGCTACGTTGGCTTGGCTCCGCGCGGGATCGTGCACTATAAGCGCCCCGGTGGAACCAAGCGCTACGTGCATGGCGGCGTGAGCCTGCAGGAGCTCGTGGTGCCGGTGTTCGGGTATCGTCGCCTGAGTGCGTCCTCAAAGGAATTCGTTGATACGCAGACTGCGAAGCTGCGCGTGCTGAGCGAGAGCCGCCGCGTTACCAACTCGCTGTTTGGCATTAAGTTGCTGCAGGAGGAGGCCGCTACGGGCAAGGTGCTGCCGTGTGAGTACGAGCTGGTGTTTACCGACGAGACCGGCAACGAGGTGAGCGATGTTGCTCGCGTGCATGCGGACATGACCTCGCCCAACCCGCAGGACCGCGTGGTCGAGGCTCGCTTTACGCTTAAGACGGGTGTGTCGTTTGGGTCCGGCTCGTCCCATTTGCTGGTTTGCCGCGATGCCCAGTCGGGCAAGATCGTTTGGCGCGAGACATATACCATCGCTGTTTCGTTTGCCCCTGTTGCTGACTTTGGTTTTTAGGAGTGTGCCCTATGATTGATAGCCATGACGACAATCTGTGGGAAGTTCCCTCGATTGATGTGGATGTGCCTGCGGAGGCTGCGGCGTCCGTTGAGGCTGCGGCGCCTGCCCCGGAGCCGGTGGAGGCCGTCGCGCCCGTTGAGGACGAGTCCTCGACCGATGGCTATGACCAAGCTGCGGCCGAGGCTCCCGAGGATGAGGGCTACGACATGGACGGGCTGGACGGCAAGCTGCTCGAGCACTTTGCTGGCAAGATCGTGCGCAAGGACCTGACGGCCCTTATGAAGCGCGGCGCCAACGTGCCCACCTTTGTGCTTGAGTATCTGCTGGGCATGTACTGCTCAACCGATGACGAGGAAGCCGTGGCAGAGGGCCTGGATCGCATCCGCAGGATCCTCACCGATAACTACGTGCGTCCCGACGAGTCCGAGCGCATTAAGTCCAAGATTCGCGAACTGGGCCGCTTTACCATCATCGATAAGGTGACGGCCAAGCTCGACGAGTACAAAGATATCTACGTGGCGTCGTTTGCCAACCTGACCATCGAGCCGTTTGTGATGCCGGCCGAGTACGTGCGCGACTATTCCAAGATTCTGCAGGGTGGCATTTGGTGCATTATGAGCATCGAGTATCGTCATCCCGTGGATGAGGAAGACGAGTTTGGCATGGAGGTCTTTGGCGACGATGCGCCGCGCCGCTCCAAGGCCAAGCGCAAAAAGCGCGGCCCCGAGGATTCTCCGTTTAGCGTGGCGTCGCTCACGCCCATCCAGATGCCCAATCTGGACCTGGATGCCATGATCGACGAGCGCCAGTATTTCTCGCGCGACGAGTGGCTCAACATGCTGCTGCGCTCAGCTGGCTACGAACCCAGCGAGCTTTCCGAGAAAGAGCGCCTGCACTTTATCGAGCGTATGGTGCCGCTCATCGAGCGCAATTACAACCTGTGCGAGCTGGGTCCCCGCGGCACCGGCAAGAGCCATATCTACAAAGAGGTCTCGCCCTACGCCATCTTGCTCTCTGGCGGCCAGACCACCACGGCCAACCTGTTCGGCCGCATGAACTCCATGCGCGCCGATCGCGTGGGCCTGGTGGGCCACTGGGATTGCGTGACGTTCGACGAGGTCGCCGGCATGCGCTTTAAGGACACCAACGCCGTGCAGATCATGAAGGACTACATGGCGAGCGGCAGCTACGCGCGCGGCCGCGACCAGATTAACGCCGATGCCTCCATGGTCTTTGAGGGCAATATCAACGACACCGTGCAAAACGTTCTTAAGACCACGCACCTGTTTGATCCGTTCCCGCCGGAGTTTAACAACGATTCGGCCTTCTTCGACCGTATCCATTATTACCTGCCGGGCTGGGAGATTCCCAAGATGCGCTCGAGCCTGCTGACCGGGCATTATGGCCTGATCACCGACTGCCTGTCGGAGTTTTGCAAAGAGATGCGCCGCAAGGACTTTACGCACCATATCGACCGTTACTTCCGCTTTAACAGCGACTTTAACAAGCGCGACGAGATCGCCGTGCGCAAGACCTTTAGCGGCCTGGCCAAGCTGCTGTTCCCTGACGAGGCCATGGACAAGGACGACGTGCGCTGGCTGCTGGACTACGCCATCGAGGGCCGTCGCCGCGTAAAGGAGCAGCTCAAGATTATGGCGGGCGTTGAGTTTATCGACGTCAACCTGGGCTATATGGATGCCGACAACCCGCAGGACGTGCACGTGGTGCGCGTGCCCGAGCAGAGCGAGGACACGCTGATTCCCGACGGGCCGCTGCTGTCCGGCCACGTGTTTGGCGTGGGCAGGTCGCAGGGCGGCGAGGTTGCCGTGTACAAGTTGGAGAACAAGGCCGTTGCCGGCGAGTGCAAGTTTAAGCACGAGGGCGTGGCCTTTAACAAGCCGGTGCGCGATACCCTGGAGGCCGCGTTCGACAACTTTGTGAACCTGGCGAACCGCGTGGCGCCGGGCATGCACATTGGCTCCAAGGATTACCTGCTGTTCTACAACGACCTGCAGAGCAAGGGCCTGTCCGAAGAAGTTTCACTCGCCGAGTTTGTGGGCCTGTGCTCCGCGGCGTGCAACCGCCCGGTGATGCCTGCGCTGGCGATTCCGGGAATCTTGCGCATGTCGGGCTCTATGGACGAGATCCGTGGGCTCGAGGACATTATGCGCGTGTCCAAAAACGCCGGCGCCAAGCGCGTGATTTTGCCGCTGAGCGCCATCGCCGGCCTGCAGAGCGTGTCGTCCGAGATTATCTCGGGCCTGAGCCCGGTGTTCTACATTGATGGTGACCCGGTCGACGCCGCGAAGAAGGCACTGGATCTGTAGGGGTGCGGGCGAGCGGGGCGTCTGGTGTTCGGGCGCACCGCGTACATGTGGGTGCGTAGTGCGTGAGGAGGCCTTGCTATGGCGGGCGAGCGTTCTGTTGGTGAGCTGCTCGACGAGCTGTTTGGCTTTGAGTCGGTAGCCAAGCGTCAGACGGCGCTTGAGCAGTACGATCGCGGGGAGCTGGTGCGCAAGGCGCGCTCCCGCGAGCTGCTGAGCGTGCTTAGGGGCGTCGAGGCTGCCGAGCACGCTGCGCGCGACTCTGCCGTGCGGGCTGTTGATACGTACGTGCGCCGTGTTGAGGGTGCGGCCCTTGCGCGGGCTCGTAAGCAGGCGGGCATTGTCGGTCCACTGCAGATAGAGCGTCGCTATGCTGCCTTTTTGCGCATGGATGACAAGGCCGAGCTGCTGGCCCGTTTGGAGCAGACGCTTGCGTTTATCGAGGTAAAGCTGCGTGCGAATACGGCGGACAAGGTTCGCGCGGCGTACGATGCTGCGGGGGCTATGGTGCTACGGGATGTGGCGCGCCTGAGTGACGTGCGCGTTGTGGACGCCGTGCCCCTGGATGCCGATCTGCTGTGTACGCAGCTGGAGCAGTTGCGTTGTGCCGCCGATGCGACGGACCTTGCGGGCATGATCACAGCGACGTTTGAGTCCGAGCTGAGTGCGACGGGGTCGCAGGGCGCCAGCGGGTCTGCGAGTGATGTTGCTGGCGATGTTGCTGGTGACGTGGCGTTGGAGCGTGAACTTACCAACGTGCATGGCGCTGCGCAGCGAGCGCGCTTGGCGGCGCAGGCATATCGGGCCGAGCGCGCCGCCCGCGTTGCGGGGAGCACGGTGGAGCCTTCGGGGCTGCCCGAGCCTGCGTGCGTTGCGTGCGAGGCGGCGTGCGATGCCGGGGAGCTTTTCAAGTTGCTCGCTCAGGTTAAGAAGTCGTTTGAGACCTACCGTCGTATTGTTGCCGACGGCGGGTTGTTCTGCGCGTTTGGCTCTGGCTCGCCGCATGGGATTTGCAGGGGCTCGAGCTATTTCGACTACGATTCTCGGCTTGACGAAGACGTGCTGGTGGGCGAGTACGATGGCGCTACCAGGCACGATGTTCGGCGTGAGGTTCCGATTCCCGAGCTGGTGGATGAGGCTTCGGCCGAGGGCGGCGATTCGCTCGAGGTCGCCGTGGCGCGCATGCGGGAGTTTAACGGGCGCCGCTACGATGGTGTGCTGGACGAGGACCCCACGCGCCATGTGAATGCGTTTTGGTATGGACTCAAAAAGCTCAGCCAGTATTGCAAGGCTGCCGTGCGTGTGGACGAACGCGCTTGGGATTGCTTTATCGATAAGGTGCAGTTCGCCTACGATGAGCCCGTGGGGCGTTTGGCTGTGCAGATGGACGACAAGCAGATTGCGGCTTTTGTTGCTGCTGTGGATAAGCTTAGCGCTGCTGAGTAGGGATCTGGCTCGGTAGGAGGTTACACCATGAAGATCGATGTGGACGTAGACCAGCTGCGCGAGAGCCTGCTCGATCGCGCTGGGAGCGCGGCAGGCGTGGGCTTTCCTGCTGCCATGCTCGACGTGATGGATATCGAGGGTGAGTCCCCTCAAGAGCTCCTAGCCCGAGCCGAACGCGAAGGCCTCGACCTCCGCGACTTTGCCGTCGACGATGACTAGGGTAGCTAATTTGAGGCGGAGCGTCTGCACCCGCGGCTGTGCGAAAATGCACGATAAACCGTCCCAATAGAGTCTACTGACCTCGCGACTGTTCTATTTTGATCGCACGCTGGCTAAGTGAGTAGACTTTATTGGAAATCCTGAGCACACGACTAATTTGCTTCAACAAACCCGCAGGTCACAGACTTGTGCTTTGGTGACGTGGTCGGCGATTCGACAAAAGTCTACTCACTTAGTTTTGAGAGGCGCCAATTGTCCGCAACGAGACCCCAGCCGGGGCGATTGATGCTCAAATGTAGTCAATTCGGGACGACAACCCCCTGGCCGCTACGACGCCAGCGTGGCGATGACGGCTTCGTCGCCGGCGTATATGAGGGTGTTGCCGTCGGGGATGATGGTTTGGCCGTCGCGCTTGAGCATCACGACGATAAACGGGTGCTTGCCTTGCGGCACGTCGCGCAGGCGCTGGCCGGCCAGGCGACCGTGGGGTGTCACGGTGACCTCGCGCAGCGTAACCTCGGCACGCTCTTCAAACGTCGGGGCAGCCATCACCAACAGGTCACCTTCCTCGATGGCGGTATCGCCGTTGGGCAGCACCGGGTGCGCGCCGTCGCGCAGTACCAGGACCACGAGCATATCTGTGGCGCTGCCAATGTCCGCGAGCGAGCGTCCGGCAAACGGATGACCCGTGCCCACCTTGAGCTTGACAAACGACATGCCGTCCTCGTCGCGGTAGTCGTTAAACGTACGGCGCACGTCGCCGGCCGCATCGATCATGTCGAGCTTTTTCGCCACCGCCGGCAGCAGCGAGCCCTGCACCACAATGCTCGACACGGCAATCACAAACACCAGGTCAAACAGGTCATGACCGTCGGGAACACCGGCCACCACGGCAAAGAGGCTAAACACGACCGAAGCCGCGCCGCGCAGGCCCGCCCAGCTTACGAGCGCAACCTGGCGAGGGCTCGTCTTAAAGGGCGCCAGCAGCAGGCCGACGGCGATGGGGCGGCTCACAAAGAGCATAAACGCCATGAGTACCAGGCCCGGTAGCAGCACTTGCGGCAGGCGCGCGGGCGTCACGAGCAGCCCGAGCAAAAAGAAGATGGTCATTTCGGCCATCTCGGTGAGGGTGTCAAAGAAGTGCGCCAGCTCGACCTTACCGGTGATGTCGCTCGCACCCAGCACAATGCCGGCAAGGTACACGGCTAAAAAGCCGTTGCCGCCCAGATAGCTCGGCAGCGCGTAGGCGACGATCGCCACGGCGAACAAAAAGATAGTCTGCGCGCCCTCGGCTGTTGCGTGCGCGCGCTCGATCAGGCGGCCCGATGCCCAGCCGATGACAAGGCCCAGCCCCACGCCCAGGATGATCTGCTTGGCGAGCAGCACAGGGATGTTAATGTCGCCGCCGGCCGCAAGGGTTGCAAGCACGGCGGTGAGCATGTAAGCGACGGGGTCGTTGGAGCCCGATTCGACCTCGAGCAGCGAGTCGGTGCCACCTCTCAGCGACAGACTGTGCTCGCGCAGCACGCTAAAGACGCTCGCTGCGTCGGTCGACGCCACGACCGAGCCCAGCAGCAGGCCGCCGATCCAGTCGAAGCCCAGTGCGAAGTGCGCAAAGGCGCCGGTGATGCCGGCGGTGACGACGACGCCGAGCGTGCTCAGAAGCACCGCGGGCACGGCGACAGGTTTGGCGCGGTCGATGTTGGTGTTAAAGCCGCCGTAGAACATGATGAACAGCAGCGCCGTACTGCAGACGGTTTCGGTAAGCGCGTAGTCGCTAAAGTCGATGTGCGCCGGCCCGTTGACGCCCAGCAGCATGCCCAGCGCGATGAAGATGAGCAGGGTGGGGAAGGGGAGCTTTTTGCCGACGGGTTTGATGGTCAGGCACAAAATGATGACGATGCCGATAAAGAGAAGGATCTGGTTCATGGATAGTGTCCGCTCCTGGGTGGTTGGCGTGGCACGGTCAGTTGTCTGCGGTTATTTGTACCCAAAGATGGTGGGTTTATGGGAACGGATTGCGGGCGTGCGCATTTTCGACACGAGGCTGCGGCGTGTGCGACGTTGGTCGGGGAGCAGCTGCCGGCGGTGCACCGTGAACGGCGCGCGCGGGCGTGCGGCTGCTAACGACCGTTGGCGACGCGGGGCTCTTCCCAGCTTTATTGCAACGGAGTACAATGGGTAACGTTTAAGTTCAACTTGAAGTTTTAGTTGCGGCTCCAGGCTTCGCCGTAATGCAGGGAAAGGCGTTCCATGGCGATCTATGTGACATCTGATGCCCACGGGCACGTGCGCGCGCTGGACGAGGCCCTTTCCAAGATCTCGCTGGCGTTCGACGACACGCTGTATGTGCTGGGCGACATGATCGATCGCGGGCCCGATCCGGTCGGCGTCATCAACTTGGTGCGATCGCTGCCCAACGCTCGCGTGCTTAAGGGTAACCACGAGCAGATTATGCTCGACGCGATCATCGGCCAGGACCCGCTCGATGCCGAGACCTGGGACATCAACGGCGGTTGGACCACGCGCCAACAGCTCAACGAAATGGAGTTTGAGGCATACGAGGAGCTGGTGCGCTGGGCTGCCGCCCTGCCGCTCTATGCGGTGGCAGAGACTGCCGAGCGACCGTATCTGCTGGTGCACGCCGGCATTCAGACCGAGGCGGCGCGTGCGTTTTTGCTTGAACATGGTGTCGATTGCGGTGACGGCAGAGGAGCGGTCGATGCCGATAGCGAGTTGCTGCAGCAAATGCTCGCCGTGCAGTCGTCCGATGACCTGCTGTGGATTCGGCATGGCTATTGGGATGCCCCGACGGGGCTGCTTTCTGCCGAGGGCAAGGGTCCGGTCGTGGTGAGTGGCCACACGCCCACGGTGTCGCTGGGGCGCTATTGCGAGGTTGGCGGCCTGGCAGGGCTCGATGAGGAGTCGGGCCGCGGGCAGATTGTGCGCCTGGGCGGCGAGGATACCGCCGGCGTTCCCGACCGCATCGACATCGACTGTGCCGCCGCCACCGGCTCCGAGTTCGGCCGTGTAGGCATTCTGCGCCTAGACGACGGGGCGGAGTTCTATGCAAACATTCTCCCTGGCGAGTAATCGGTGCAAAGGGTAGCTAATTTGGGACGGGGCTTTTTTGACTACTTTTGCCCTTCTGCCCATCAAATGATTTTTCTGGGACGTGGATTACATAATCATTTGGCTGCCCGCTGGCTAAGTGAGTAGACTTTTTTGGAAATGCCGAGCACCCAACATATTTGCCTCAATAAAACCGCAGGTCACAGACTTGTGCTTTGTCGGTGTGGTCGGGGATTCGGTAAAAGTCTACTCACTTAGTTTTGCGTGATGCATATTGTCCGCAACAAGACCCCAGCCCGGGTAATTCCATCGCAAATTCCGGTGGCCGAGGCAGCTAATTAGACACCGTACGGGTTGCGGGCTCGTTCTATGCGCTGGCGAATGTGAGCGTACTCGACAATCAATAGCACCAGCAGTAGGGCCATGATAGCCAGGTAGCTCACGACGGCACCCATCAGCCCCAGTAGGTTGATGAGGATCATCGGGAGCACCACGCTCACGGCAAAGCAAATGAGGTAGATCTTGGTGACATCGCCGGCGTGGCGCAGCACTGTGATAATGGCGTAGATAAAATCGATGGCTGCGGTGATGCCGCCGGCGACGACCATCAGCAGCGCCAATGTGCGGTAGCGCTCAAAGTTGAGGCCGTACATAAAGCTCATAAGGGGAATGCCGGGGCCTGCCATAAACGCCGCGCATGCGCCAGTGATAACCACGATCAGCGCCATGACGGCGACAATAATTAAGTCAAAGCGGCGACGCTTGCGCGGGTTAGCCCAAATGCTCGACAAACGCAAGAGCTGCGGTTTATAGATAAAACCAATGCTCAGCAAAACGGCCTGCGCCGGAAAGAATAGGGCATTAAAATACAGCTGATATTTGTAGGCCAGCGTGCCTTCCATCACAAATTTGGGCATGCTCTCGATAAGGTTGAACAAAAAGAGCGCGCCAAAGAGCGGGGCGCACTGCGCAAAAAGGCGGCCGACTTCGCGTATGCTCACGCGACGCGATTTTTCGGTCTCGAGTAGGGCGAGTGGGGCGGTGACCAGCACAAGCGAGGCGATCGCTGTAACACCCATAGCCATGGCCGCGATGGGCATGCTGCGCGTAAGGAACAGCGCCACGCTAAAGACCGCGATGACGCCGGCGGAACGCAGCGTTTGGCTCATGCCGGCCAAATAGAGCTTGTCGGCCTGCTGCAGGCGGCCCTCGTACACGTCGGCGATGCCGTCGATCACCTTATAGAGGTAGACGCCCAGGCCGATCGTCGCCATCTGCGCGTCATAGCCGCGGGCGCTGCTGTACATGAGGCCGCAGCCTAGGGCGAGAGCTCCGCAAAGCCAGCGGTTGAGCTGGTAGGAGGCAAAGGACGTCTTCTCGTCGATGTCCGAGACCTGAAAATTGCGCACGCCGTAGTTGCACGCGATCATGATGAGCGTGCCGGTGACAAAGGCGATGGAGAACTTGCCGGCTTCTTCGGCGCCCACGAGTTGCGTGGACACGATAGTGAGCAGCGGAAACGCCATGCCCCACACGGCGGTGCCGAGGGTATTCCAAAGGTAGTCGCGACGGGTGGCGTGCTCCTCGTATTCGGCTTCCTGCATGGAGAAACCGCCGCCGTAGACGGCGCCGAGCAGGCGGTTCCACCAGGCGTTGACCATACGGCGGACGGGACCGGGCTCGCGATCGCGCTCGCGCCGACGACGCGTGGCTTGGCCGCTATTTGGCCCGCCGGCGTTACGCTGACTCAGCTCCTGGATACGCGCGAGCTCCTCGGCGGTGTGCGATGCGGGGAACAGGCCGTTCTCGATGCGGCCGCCCTGCCCGTGTGCCCCGCCCGATACAGCGGGGTTGGCGATGCCGTTGCGGCGGGCGATGGCGCGGCGGATGCTATCGAGGGGCGAGATGCTCAAGGCGGGGTCCTTTCTATTACTGCGTTCTAGTATAGACGCGACGGTGTCACTCATGTTTTTGAACGGATTGTTCAATATTTTCGGGGGGCGGCAGTAAATTGTCGGTGAGCGTGCGGTATCCTGTTAAAGTTATGTGATACCACGATGCCGCCCGCGCGGCACCAAGGAGCTTCTACCTATGGACGTCGCCGCATTCTTGCTGGCTCTTGTGCCGATCATTTGGCTTGTCGTGATGCTGCTGTGCTTTAAATGGCCAGCTTGGAAAGCCGCCATCGGATCGTTTGTCCTTTCGTGCGTGCTTGCCTTCGCATGGTGGCACCTGCCGGCAGCGCAGATCGCGACCGCCTCGCTCGAAGGCTTTTTGATGGCCCTGTGGCCCATCGTTTTGGTAATCATCGCCGCGGTGTTCACGTATAACCTGTGCGTTCGCACGGGCGCCATGGACGTGATCGGCAGCATGATCACCTCCATCAGCAGCGATCGCCGTCTGCTGGCGCTGCTTGTGGCCTGGTGCTTTGGTGGCTTTATGGAGGGCATGGCCGGTTTTGGCACCGCCGTCGCTATTCCCGCCGGCATGCTTGCGGGCCTGGGCTTTGAGGCCGTGCCCGCCGTGCTCATCTGTCTGCTGGCCAACGGCGTGCCCACGCCCTACGGCTCCATTGGCATTCCCACGGTGTCCGTTGCCGGTCTGGTGGGCCTGGACCCGCTGCATTTGGCGACCGTTCAGATGGTGCAGCTGGCGCCTTTCTTTGTGATGATGCCGCTGTTTATCGTGCTGGTTGCGGGTCGTGTCGCCGATGACCAGGGTAATGTTGCGGGCGTTGCCGAGCGCCTGAACGGCGTGGCGGGCATCGCCGTGCTCTCCGGCGTGTCCTTTGCCGGTGCGGCTCTTGTCGTTGCTATGTTTGTGGGTCCCGAGCTTGCCGTCGTCGTCGGTTCCATCGTTTCGCTCGCGCTGACAGCTGCGCTTGCCATGCGTGCCGAGAAGTCGGGGCATCTGGACGCACGCTTCCACATGAATATCGAGGCCGGCGAGCAGCTCACCGCTAAGTCGGCGCTTTCGGCTTGGTCGTGCTTCATCCTGATCTTTGTGCTGCTGTTGGGAACGTCTAACCTGGTGCCTGCCGTGCATGCTGCGCTCGCACCGTTTGCGAGCCAGGTGCAGGTGTATTGCGGCGAGAACCCCGGCACGCTCACGTTTTCGTGGATCAACACGCCGGGTGTCTGGATTTTCCTGGCGGCGTTTGTCGGCGGCGCCATTCAGGGTGCTTCGCCGCGCTTGATGGGCAAGGTGCTGGCCGCGACCGTCAAGCAGATGATGCCGACGGTCATTACCATGCTTTCGGTTCTGGGCTGTGCCAAGGTTATGGGCTATGCGGGCATGATCTCTTCGATCAGCGCATTTTGCATTGCGGTCGCCGGTGGCCTGTACCCGATTCTGGCTCCGTGGATCGGCGCGGTCGGTGCGTTCGTGACCGGTTCGGGCACGTCTTCTGGCATGCTGTTTGGTCCCATCCAGAGCCAGGCTGCCACCGCGCTGGGCGTGAGCGACTACTGGATGGTCGCGCTGAACGCGCTTGGCGTCGCTGCCGGCAAGATGATCTCGCCGCAGACGCTTGCCATCGGCCTGGCCGCCGTGCACGTGCGCGGCAAGGATGCCGAGCTCCTGGGCGCCGTCCTGCCCTACGCCGCCGGCATGCTGATCCTTATGAGCGCCATCGCCATGCTCGGCCAAGGCTTGCCGCTATAGTTGGCACTTAGGGACGCTCCTTTTGTGCCGGCATCCGGGGACACTCCTTGAATGTTGCCTGTTCAAGAGTGTCCCCAACGACTCGTCGTTTAAGAACGTCCCCAATGACTACCCAATGACTAGGCCGCTTGCCTGCGATTTTTGACCGTTGGGCGGGCTTGCCGCCCTTGCCACAAAAACGTTTTTGCATATCGGGTACAACGGGCTTTACGTGAGTAAAGTGCGCGCCGCGCCCGCGTGACGCGCTTTTAAAGGAGGCCCCATGCCTGGTGTTACCCCTGCAGAAGTTCTGTCCAACTTTGGTATTACGCTGGTCGAAGATCCCGCCGAGAATCAGCCGCGTCTGCTGGTCGATCTACCTGCTGCGGAGCTCGTCGAGCACGCCATCCGCCGTGAAGAGGGCCGCATGGCATCCAACGGCGCGCTGGTAATCGAGACGGGGGAGCGCACCGGCCGTTCTCCCAACGACCGCTTTATCGTTGACACCCCCGATGTTCACGACAAGATCGCCTGGGGCGCCGTCAACCGCCCGCTTTCGATTGAGAGCTACGAGGCCATCAAGGTCGGTATCGTCGACTACCTCAACGAGCGCGACGTGTTCGTCACGCGCGGCATGGCGGGTGCCGACCGCAACCACACGCGTCGCCTGCTCGTTGCCTGCGAGCGCGCGAGCCAGGCACTCTTCATTAAGCAAATGCTCGCCCGTCCGCTCGCTCGCGAAATTGCGCGCACCGGCGAGCCGGACTTTTGCGTGCTCGCGGCACCCGGGTACCAGTGCGACCCTGCCATCAAGGGCCTCAACTCCAGCGCCGCCGTGGTCATCAACTTCCAGGAGCGCGTGATTCTGGTTGCCGGCACCGGCTACTCCGGTGAGATTAAAAAGTCCATCTTCAGCGTCATGAATTACCTGCTGCCCGTCGAGGACGATGTGCTGCCCATGCATTGCTCGGCCAGCATGGATCCCGTCACGCACGAGACCGCGGTGTTCTTTGGCCTGTCCGGCACCGGCAAGACCACGCTTTCGGCCAATCCCACGCGCCTGCTGATCGGCGACGACGAGCACGGTTGGTCCGACATGGGCATCTTCAACATCGAGGGCGGCTGCTACGCCAAGTGCGAGGGCCTGGACGAGTTTCACGAGCCCGAGATCTTCAACGCCGTTCGCTTTGGCGCGATCTGCGAAAACGTGGTGCTCGACGAGAACCGCAAGCCCAACTACGATGACGTCTCGATCACGCACAACACGCGCGTTGCCTATCCCGTCGAGCATATCCCCAACGCGTGGACCAAGGGCATGGGCACCACCCCGAGCGTCGTGCTGTTTTTGACCTGCGATGCCTTTGGCGTGCTGCCGCCTATCTCGCGCCTGACGGCCGATGCCGCCATGTATCACTTTGTGACGGGCTTCACCGCAAAGATCCCCGGTACCGAGGTCGGCGTCACCGAGCCCACGCCTACGTTCTCCTCGCTGTTCGGAGAGCCGTTTATGCCGCTCGACCCTATGGTCTATGCCAAGATGCTCGGCGAGCGTATCGCCGACGGTCGCACCCGCGTCTATCTGCTCAACACCGGCTGGATTGGCGGCGGTTATGGCGTGGGCCATCGTATCGAGCTTGCCTACACGCGCGCCCTGGTCGCACGCGCCCTCGACGGTACCATCGAGGACAGCGAGTTCTTGCACGACGATATCTTTAATGTCGACATTCCCACCACGTGCCACGGTGTGCCGGACGGCATCCTGGTGCCGCGCCAGTACTGGCAGAGCACAGCGCGCTACGACGAGGCCGCGCACAACTTGGCGGTGATGTTCGAGGAGAACTTCGAGAAGAAGTACTCGCACCTGCCCGAGTCCGTCAAGGCCGCCGGCCCGCACGCTCAGGTGTCCGCCGAGGCCCGTCATCGCGGCCGCGGCCTGCTGGGACTCCGCCACTAGCGTCGCCTCGAGTCCATATCCACCACAAAGAGGCAGGCGCCTTTGTGGTGGTTTTGCTCGTGTGGATGACTCGGGTTACAATGCGCCTGACATATCGTCCCCTTCTCCGGATGGGGGCAGCGTAAGCGCTCTTGTGACGGCACCGTAGGACTTTGAAGGTGGCCGCTGTGAGGGCGCTTTTTGTTTAGGTGCCCTCGCTCGGGCGCGCACAATGAAGGGAGAGCGTATGAAGGGCTTTGTTGCCGAGGATTCATTTTGGGAGCTATTTCCACAGGCGGCGGTCGGCGTCGTGGTCGTAAAGGGCATGAAGCCCGCGGCTACGATTCCTCAAGAGGACGTGGACGCGATTGCGGCGCTGCTCGATCGCGCCAATATCGATGCGGAGCGTCATCTGACAAGCGATACCATCAGCGAGAACGCGCCGGTCAAGGCTTGGCGCGAGGCCTATCGCCTGTTCAAGACTAAAAAGGGCGCCCGCTGCTCGATCGAGAACTTGCTCAAGCGCGTGCTCAAGGGCAAGCCGGTCGGTCATATCACACCGGCGGTGGATATTTACAACACGGTGTCGCTGACCTACGCGCTGCCCGTGGGAGGCGAGGATTTGCACGCGATTGAGGGAGACCTTCGCTTGAAGGTGACCGACGGTGGCGATGCGTTCCTGCCGCTTGGCGAGGAGGCGGATGACCCGACGCTGCCCGGCGAGCTCGCCTACATCGATGATGCGGGTGCCGTGTGCCGCTGCTGGAACTGGCGCGACGGCGTTCGAACGGCTCTGTCCGACGATTCTGCCGATGCGTTCCTGGCGATTGAGTGTGTTGAGCCCGAGCGAATGGGGGACTGTCAGGCCGCGATCGATCGCTTAGCCGAGCTGCTTGAGCGCTATCTGGGAGCGACGGTTGTCGTTAAGACGCTTGTGACCCGCGACAATCCCTGCGTGGAGCTGTAGCTCGGGCAAAACCGCCACACAAACCACCACAAAGGTGCTGTCCCCTTTGTGGTGGTTTTTATGTTGATGAGTTAACAATTGGGATATTTGGGTACGGGGGTTCGGGCATGCGGCTAAGATGTTTACCCGTTAGCATCATGCAAGCGAAAGGCGGTCGTCTCCCATGCAGCAGAACGACGAGACACGTTTTGAGGACTTTGTCGGACTGATTAGCGGACTCTACAAGGAGATCCAGCGCATTAAGACATCTGAGGGCGCAAGGCTGGGCCTTAAGGGTTCCGATATCATGTGTCTGTACTATCTTGAGCGCAGCAAGGACGGCCTGACTGGTGCCGACCTCGCCCGCATGGCAGGCGTGACCCGCGCTGCCGTTTCGCGCACGCTGGCGCATCTGGAAGAGGGCGGCTACGTCGAGGTCGACGATTCGGGCGATGCCGCCGTTAAGTATCGCGCCCCGGTTCGCCTGACCACGTTGGGCGGCGAGAGCATGAATGAGGCCGATCGCATTATTCGCGAGGTGCTCGACGCCACCGGCAAGGCCATGGGCGTGGAGCAGCGCGAGCAGATGTACGCGTCGCTGCGTACGATTCTCGACACCCTGCGCGAGCTGTAGGGCCGCCTAGGCATTTGCTTCCCACTAACAACTGCATCGTCCCGTTTGAGCGCGTATACCGTGCCGGGGCATTGCTGTCAAAATTCCCTGCGCGGGACCTGTGCAAGAAAGGATTCGCTATGTCCGTCCGCATTATTACCGATTCCGCAAGCGATATGTCGCCGGCGGAGCACCCGGCACTGGCTGTTTTGCCACTGTCCGTTACCTTTGGCACCGATGTGTACATGGATGGCGTCGACATCGATCACCAGCGCTTTTACGAGATGCTCGTGGAGCGCGATGAGCTGCCCAAGACCGGTCAGGTCAACCCGTACGCGTTTTCGCAGGCTATCGCCGAGGTTCGTGAAGCCGGCGATGAGGCCGTGATTATTACCGTGGGCGCTAAGCTTTCCGGCACCAATCAGAGTGCCCGTACCGCACTTGCCGAGGCCCCGGGCGGCGATGTGTTCGTGGTAGACAGCAACAACGTCACCCTGGGCGAGCGCGTGCTGGTCGAGTATGCCCTGCGCTTGGTGGACGAGGGCCGTGGCGCTGCCCAGATCGCGGCGGCGGTTGAGGCCGTGCGCGACCGCGTGGTGGTTATCGGCCTGCTCGAGACGCTGGAGTACCTGGTGCGCGGCGGTCGCCTGTCTGCTGCGGCCGGCGCCGTGGGTACGCTGCTCAACGTAAAGCCCGTGGTGGCTGCCGAGGACGGTCTGATCGTGCAGCTGGGCAAGGCACGCGGTTCCAAGAACGGTCGCAACCTGCTGAACCAAAAGGTCGAAAAGGCGGGCGGCGTCGACTTTTCCATGCCGCTGGCGCTCGGCTATACGGGCCTTTCGGATGCGGTGCTCAAGAAGTATATCGAGGACAGTGCGACGCTGTGGGCTGGCCACACCGAGGGCGAGCTGCCCGTTCACACCATCGGCGCCACCATCGGCACCCATGTAGGCCCCGGTGCCGTAGCCGTAGCCTTCTTCCAGCCTGCCAACTAACCGACCTGCCAAAAAGGGACAGGTTTATTTTGGCAGGTTTTATCTGGGCAAACGCTACCTGCCATGCCATGTGATCCCTCGGCGATGACGGGGTTGCGGACCATCGGCCGCACGGAGACCGCAAATGATCCGCAACCCTGCCGTCCCCGAGGGATCATTTGATTTATGCTGTTGCGGGCGGAAAGGAGCATCGATGGCGTCTGAGGGCTTTTTTGAGCGGGTGTACGAGGTAGTCGAGCAGATCCCTGAGGGGATGGTTGCCACGTACGGCCAGGTGGCGCTGCTCGCCGGCCGTCCACGAAGTGCGCGGTACGTGGGCTATGCGCTGCATAGCAATCCGCGCCCTGGTCAGATTCCCTGTCATCGTGTGGTGTTTGCCGATGGCAGCATTTGCGAGGGCTTTGCGTTTGGCGGCCCCGATGCTCAGCGCGAACTTCTGCTGGGGGAGGGCGTGGTGTTTGCCGATCCCATGCACGTCGACTTGGCTGCCTGTCGTTGGCCGGCTGGGTTATAGCGACTCTGCCGTGGCCAAAACCACCACAAAGCTGGCTGTGAACTGCGCCCCGAAACTTGGACTGAATAAATAGCGACTACGCCGCAAGGGCCCGGTTCCGGAACTCCTCCGGCGTCAGGCCCTTCAATCTTACCTGCCTGCGCCGCGTG
>NZ_JBQKDN010000022.1:0-25461 GCF_052121815.1 Collinsella sp. LCP19S3_B6 | reverse complement strand
GATACAATACGGAGAGGCGCAGCGATGCGCTCGGCGGCCGCACGCCGGCCGAGTTCCGCGCCGCGCTGGGAAGGGCCGCGTAACGGTCCAAGAAATCGTCCGCAGTCCCCAGGCTCATTTGGGAAACCATATCCCGTTTCGAGCTCAAATTTCGGGTCGTAGTTTCCTAGAGAGGCCCCATCCGGAAAGCCCGTCCCAGAATTCGTCTGGATAGTGGGACACGCTTTCCGGAAGGCTGTTCCACCGTAACTTCGAAGAGTGGCTATGCGCTGCATGGCAGTGGCGCAAATCTGCTACACTAGTACAACATGCCTCCGTAGCTCAGGGGATAGAGCACCGCTCTCCTAAAGCGGGTGTCGACGGTTCGAATCCGCCCGGGGGCACCAGAGCAATATCGAGCCCGGTACCGCTGCGGTACCGGGCTCTTCTGGTTTAAAGGCATACCGTAGTTTTCGCTGCTTCGGATAAAGAAAGCGCCCGCTTGCTGGGGGAGCAAGCGGGCGCCTGTGAGCGAATATGTTTGCGGCATCAGCCGCTGTGGGCAATGTCTCGATGACTAGTTGGTCGTGCCGGAATCGTCGCCTGAATCGGTGCCAGAGCCAGAAATCGAAACCGTCAGCGTGATCGTGCTGTCGGTGGACTGCTTGCCAGTGGGGGAGACGCCCGTCACGGTGGCGTTTTCGTTACCACTCACGGGGTTGCCGTTCTGATCGCAGAATGCGATGTTGTAGAATCCGGCGTTGTTGAGCGCGGTGACGGCGGAGGAGATACTCTTGCCGTACAGGTTGCCCGGAACGTTTGCCTTGCCGGACTTCTTGGCGATGACGACGGTAATCGTGGCGCCGGGCTTTTGCTTACCGCTGGGGTTCCAGCTAATGACGGTGCCCTCGGTGACGGAATCGTTCTCCTGGTAGGTCACATCGACGCCGAAGCCGGCCATATCGAGGGCGTTGCGTGCCTGAGCCTCGGTCATGTCGGTCAGATCGGGAACGGAGGTGGTGTCGGGTCCACTCGAGACTTTGTACGAAATGGTCGTGCCCTTCTCGACTTCCTTGCCCGCATCGGTGCCCTGTTCAAAGACTTCGCCCTTTTCGGCCTCGTTGGCTTCCTCGGTGGCATTGCCCTTAAGGCCGACGCTTGCCAGTGCCGCCTCTGCCTGGTCCTTGGTCAGACCAACGAGCTGCGGGACATCAACCTTCTCGGAGGGCTTGGGACCCTTGGAGATTACCAGATTCACCTTGGTGCCCTTGGGCTTCTTGGTGTGACCGTTAGGAGTCTGCTCGACAACCTTTCCCTCGTCGACGTCGTCGTTGTAGCTCTGGTCAATGGTTCCGACGTCAAGGCCGGCATCCTTAATCAGTTCGACGGCGGTCTCCTGGTCCTTACCCAACACATCGGGAACCGGGACCTGCTCGCCGCCAAAGAGTCCGGTGGCAAAGGCCACGATGACGCCGATTACGGCTACCGCAGCAACTACGGCGGCGATGATCTTGTTCTTGTTGGATTTGGGCTGCTCGGTGGCGTAAGAGCCGGTTGAACCCGAGACGGAGCTGCGAGCGTTATTTTGTCCGCTTACGCCCGAGACGGGGCGTACCATGGCGCGCGTCTGGTCGGATAGCTCTCGGGTCTTGGTGGCACCCAGGTCGCCAACGGCGCCGATAACGCGCGTAGGCTCCGGCACGTTGACGGCGCGACCAGACAGGTAGCTGTTGAGCACCTGACGCAGCTCGTCGGCCGTCTGGAAACGGTTAGCCGGATCTTTTTCCATGCACTTGAGGATAATGCGCTCAAGATCGGCATCGACACCGGAGTTGATCTGGCTCGGCGGCACGGGCAGCTCGTTGACCTGCTTGAGTGCGACCGAGATGGCATCGTCGCCGTCGAAAGGCACGCGGCCGGTGGCGCACTCGTACATCACGACGCCCAGCGAGTAAATGTCCGAGGTGGGGCCTAGATCCTGCCCGCGGGTCTGCTCGGGGCTTACGTAGTGGGCGGTGCCCAAAACGTTGTTGTCCTGCGTAAGGTGGCTGTTCTTGGCGCGCGCGATGCCAAAGTCCATGACCTTGATGTTGCCGTCGGGCAGCACCATGATGTTCTGCGGCTTAATATCGCGGTGGATGATCTCGTGCTTGTGGGCGACCGAAAGCGCGGAGCTGATCTGCGAGCCGATCTGAGCGACCTTTTTGGGGTCAAGGGCGCCGTGGCTCTTGATGCCGCTCTTAAGGTCGGTGCCGCGCAGGTATTCCATGACGATGTAATAGGTGTCGCCGTCCTTGCCCCAATCGTAGACGCCGACGATATAGGGGGAGGAGAGGCCGGCGGCTGCCTGGGCCTCCTGCTTAAAGCGTGCGGCAAAGGTGGCGTCGCCGGCATATTGCGGCAGCATGATTTTGATAGCTACCGTGCGGTCGAGGACCTGGTCCTGTGCACGGTAGACGGTCGCCATGCCGCCCGTTCCTACCTTATCCTTGAGGAGGTATCTTCCCCCGAGGACCCTCTGTTCCATTCCTGCTCCTAACATGACTATTCGCTCAACGATGTGTGTAGTACCAAATTTGAGGCCGCTGGGGCCGTGTGGCGCATTGCCGCTAGCGTTATCGGCCGCGGCACGCCCCATGCTTGCGCATCGATCACGGGCATCACGCTCCCTGGGCGGCAAGTGCCGCGGTCAGGACGATGCCGGCGATCTTTGCCGCCTCGACGTCGTGCTTGTCGTAATCCTCCAAGGCTACCGAGATGGCGACCGTGGGTGAATCGTAAGGCGCAAAACCGACGAACATCGAGTTGACCTTGGTGCCGACGGTCTCGGCAGAGCCGGTCTTGCCGGCAACCTTGACGCCCGGAATCTGGGCATCGGTGCCGGTGCCGGATTGAACGACGTCGAGCATGGCCTGTTTGACCTGTTCGGCCGTGGTGGCGCTGACGGCCTGGCCCAGTGAGCGGGACTGCGTGGTCTTGACCACGGTTCCGTCTGGGGCGAGCACCTGGGCAACGAAGAACGGGTCCATGACGACGCCGCTGTTGGCGATGGCCGCCGCGATAACGGCGTTCTGCATGACGGTGGTCTGCGGGCCCGGCGTGTGGTCCATGCCGACGGGCTGGCCGGCGCCGGCCCAGGCAGTTTCCCACTCGGTCATGAGCGAGGGGTCGGCCATGATGGACGCCGCGGCGGTTAGGTCCTGACCGAGCTTTTGGCCATAGCCAAAGGCGTTGGCGAACTGTACGAGCGAGCTGGCGCCGACCTCGTTTGCCACCTGACCAAAGACGACGTTGGACGACACGGCAAAGGCCTGCTGCAGGCTAATCGTGCCGTAGCTCTCATTGGCGGAGTTGGTGACCGGTGCATTGCCGATATCCATGGAACCGGGCGCCTGATAAGTACTCGAAAGGCTTGCGGTGCCGGTCTCGAGTGCCGCCGAAAGCGTGACGACCTTAAACGTGGAGCCCGGAGTATAGAGGGCGTCCATGGCGCGGTCGTACATAGAACCATCCTCACCGCCGCCCGATTGCAGCAGGGCGTCGATGTTGGTGTTGTCGTAGGTGGGCGAGCTGGCGCATGCGAGCACCGCGCCAGTGCGCGGGTCCATGACCACAACGGCGCCCTTAAAGCCCTTGAGAGCCTGTTCGGCGGCCGTCTGGATGCGGGAGTCGATGGTAAGTTTGGCGGTGTTGCCCGGCTGGTTTTGGCCCGCGAGCGACGCGATGGCGTTGTTCCAGCTGGAGTAATCCTTGGAACCGGTGAGCGTGTCGTTCATCACGCTCTCGATGCCGGCGGTACCGTACTGCTGGCTCACATAGCCAACCACATGGGCGGCCAGGTTGCCGTTAGGGTAGGAGCGTACGTAGGTGCCGTCCTCCTGTTGCAGCGATTCGGCCAGCGTCACGCCGTCGGACGTGATGATGGAGCCGCGCTGGATGTACTTGGAACGGGCGATGGTGTGATTGTTGGTCGGCATATCCTGGTAATCCTTGGCCTTGATGACCTGGACATAGGTGAGGTTGCCGATGAGGATGGCGAACAGGGCCGTAAAGGCAAACACCGCGCGGGTTAGGCGGTTGGCGAGCGCCACGCGGCCGAGCACGCCAGATTCGGGCGTATCGAGCAGGCGACGACGCATGCGCGAGCCGGTGGAGTGGCTGCCACGGCCGTAGGAAGACGAAGAAGCGAAGCGCGTGCCGGCATGCGCCGCGGCAGAAGCGACCTGGTCGTCAGTGATGGCGGCCATGGTGCCGGTACCGGTGAGCTCGGCTTCGCGACCGGTGGCCTCATCGCCGGCGCGCAGCAAAAGCGCGACAATGATAAAGCTCGCCAGCAGCGAGGAGCCGCCCTGGCTCATAAAGGGCAGGGTGACGCCGGTCAGCGGAATCAGGCGGGTAACGCCGCCAACAATCAAGAAGGCCTGGAAGCTAATGGCGGCCGTGAGGCCCGTGGCGCTAAATGCGGCAAGGTCGGACTTAGCGCGGGCGGCCGTGGTCAGGCCTCGCACGGCAAAGAGCATAAACAGGACGAGTACGGCGCCGCCGCCCAAAAGGCCCATTTCCTCGCCGATGGCCGAGAAAATGAAGTCGGACTCGACGACGGGGATGTTATTGGCCATGCCATTACCGATGCCAACGCCGATAAGACCGCCGTCAGCCAACGAGAAAAGGGATTGCACAATCTGGTAGCCCTGGCCCTGGGCATCCTTAAAGGGGTCGGCCCAGATCTGGAAACGTACCTGGACATGCGACAGGAACTTGTAGGCGCCCACGGCACCCACTGCCAAAAGCGCAAGGCCGATGACGACATACGAGAAACGTCCCGTGGCGACGTAGAGCATCAGCAAGAAGATGGTGTAGAACAGCACAGCGGAGCCCAAGTCGCGCTCGAAGACAACGACCAGAAGGCATACACCCCACACAGCGAACAGCGGTAGCAGCAGGCGCAGGCGCGGGACCTTGAGGCCCAAGATCTTGCGATTGGAGATGGAGAGTAGCTCGCGGTTTTCGGCTAGGTATCCGGCCAAGAACAATACGATAAAAATCTTGGCGAACTCGCCGGGCTGGATGGTGAAGCCGGCGATGCGAATCCACAGCTTGGAGCCCGAAATGGTGGTGCCGATAAAGATGGGCAGCATCAGCAAGATGATGCCGATGATGCCAAAGGTGTACTTGTAGCGCATGACCACATCGAGATTCTTGATCATCGCGAGCGTGCCCACCATCAGTGCCACCGAGACAAACAGAATGACGAGCTGCGAGATGGCGAGGGCGGGTGCCAGACGCGTTACGAACGTGATGCCGATGCCCGAAAGCACAAAGACGATGGGCAGGATGGCCGGATCGGCACCGGGCGCCAGGATGCGCACGGCGATATGCGCCGCGGCGAAGGCGGCAAAAAGACCGATCGGCACGGCGAGCGTTTCAAACGAGATGGAAGCGCCTGCGGTGAGCACGTACATCGCATACAGCAGGATGACGGGGAACGCCGAGGCGATGAGCAAGAGCATTTCGGTGTTGCGGCGACTCATAAGCGGCACTCCCTTTCTAATTCTTATCGGAGGCTTCGGCCTCGGCGGACTGTTCGGCGGTTTTTTCGGAATTCGATTTGGAAGTCGATTCCTGGTCGGTGTTGTCGCGAATCGTTTGCGCGTCGATCACCTGGCGGGTCTGTTCCTCATCGATTTGATGACGGTACTTGGAGATAGTGTCCTGCGCGTCGTCGACACTCGTTTGCGGAATGCCTGCTTTCAGACGATTCTGCGTGTCTTCGGGTAGGTCGGATAGCTTGATGGCGGTCGTGCTCTCGAGCCAGTGCAGCTTAAGGCCGAGCGGCTTGCCGGGAATGCCCCGGTAGACCGCGACGGTGTCCTTGTAGGTGCCCAGGTAATACGAGCCGGTGACGCCCGCGTAGGCCCAGATGGCTGCCGCCAGCACAAAAGCGATGCCCAGGATGGCGGCAATGGTGACGTTGCGGCGGCGAACACGCTTCGCCTCGCGCATGACGCCGTCGTCGACCAGGTCCACAACGACTACCGTCACGTTGTCGTGGCCGCCGGCAGCGAGCGCGGCGTCTACCAGGTTGTCGACGCAAATCTGCGCCGTAGACGATTGCGTGGCGATGTTTTCGATTTCGCTATCGGGAATCATGCTCGAAAGGCCGTCCGAGCACAGGATCAGGCGGTCGCCCTCTTCGATGTGCAGGGTAAAGTGGTCGGCATACATGGCGGGGTCCGAACCCAGCGCACGTGTGATAACCGAGCGGTTGGGATGGACGCGCGCCTCGTCGGCCGTAATTTCGCCAGCGTCCACGAGCTCCTCCACATAGGAGTGGTCGCGGGTCACGCGGATGAGCGTGCCCTCGTGGAGCAGATAGGCGCGCGAGTCGCCCACGTGGGCGATGGCGAGCATGTCGTTTTCGATATAGGCGCAGGTCGCCGTGCAGCCCATACCGGGCTTGCCCAGGCCGTTGAGTGCGGCCTCGATGACGGCGGCGTTGGCAGCTTCGACGGCTGCGGCTAGGCGCGCGGCGTCGGCAGCCTGTGGCGCCGTCTTGGCGATGGTCTCGACCGCGATGGATGAGGCCACCTCGCCGGCGGCGTGACCACCCATGCCGTCGCACACGCAAAAGAGCGGCGACTGTACCAGGTAGGAGTCCTCGTTGTGCGGACGCACGCAGCCAACATCGGAGCGGGCGCCCCACATGAGTTGCGTGGTGGTGCCGGCATCGTAGGTCGAATCGGTCTCGATGCGCTCGTCGGCCAGCGGCTCAAAACTCATGGTCGAACCAGGGTCCTTGAGCTTGGCCTCCACGGCGGCGACATCAATCTCGGCCGTGTCGCCGGGCGAGACGGCGTTGGCCTCGTTGCTCGGGTCGTCGACTTTAGACGTGGCGGGCACTTCGGTTGTGTGGTCGGCAGGCTCTTCGTCTTGCGGGGCGACGGCTGCGGGCTCGGGTGCCGCGAAGTGCGCGGGCGCGGGCGTGCTGTGGGGCTGAGAGGCGTCCTCCGTCGCTGCGACGGGCATCTCTTCGGCCGTAGGCTGCACGGCCTCGGGCGCCGATGCGGCCGCGGGGGAGGATGCCGCCGCGGGTGCCGGTGTAGATGCGGGCTCGGGCGCTGCGGTGGGTGCTGGAACTACGGGAAACACCGGTGCCGTGGGCTCGGGGGCCAAAAACACCGCGGCGCTCTCATCGATTGCCGCGGCGACAGACTCGGCAAAGTGGGCCGGCGCAGGTGTAGTTTCCGGTGCCGAAGGTTGATCGGCAACGGCGTGCGCGCCGATGGGGGCATCGGTGGAATTATCTTCATCCTGGCCATCGGTGGGCATCGGATGGTCTTGCGTTACATGCGAAAGAGGCAGGGAGAACACGGTGTCCTCGGGCTCCACGGGCGCAGGGCCCGCCGGGGCGGCATGAGCCGGCACGGCCGCGGGGGCAGCCAGTGCCTCGGACATGGTTGCGGACTTGTTCTCCTCGTCGATCATCGACGGTTCACCTTCATGACCACGTCGCCAATCTGGACTTCGTCGCCCTCGCGCAGCGTTGCGGGCTCCACCAGCTGGCGGCCGTTAACAAGGGTGCCGTTGAGAGAGTTGAGGTCCTCGATAATAAGTGCCGGGCCCTGCAGCGAAAAACGCGCATGCGAGGCAGAGACAAACGGCTCGTTGATGCAGATGTCAGATGACGGCGAACGACCGACGATGACGGGGCCAAGCATATCCACGTGAATACCGCGGATGCCGCGCGGGCCCTTGTCCACATCGATCGTCCAGATGGCAGAGTCGCGGCGCTGGCCGCGCACGAGCCCCACGCCGGTCTTCATGACGGCGAACAAGAAGATATAAAGCAGGACGACCAGTACGATGCGGCCTGCAAAAAGGACGATATCGATGTTCATAAGCGATTAACCCCTAAATTCAAAGGTGCTCAGGCCAAACGTTAGCAGATCGCCGTTGCGCAGCGGGCAGCGCGTGATGCGGCGGTTGTTGACGAGCGTGCCGTTGGTGGAGTTGAGGTCCTCGATCGACCAGTCAGAGCCGGTAAAGGTGAGCTGGGCATGACGGCGCGACACGTTGGGGTCGCGCAGGGCGATGTCGGATACCGAGCGCTCACGACCGATGGTCACCTGCGCGGAGGTGATGTTGTGGCTCTCGCCGCTCACGACGTCGACGAGTTGGGCGAGCGGACGCTGCGGGGCGCGGGGGCTTGCCATGTTGGAGGCGATGCTGGTCGCAGCGCCAAGGCCCACGGCGGCGCCAGTGGCAGCCGCTCCGCCCATACCGGCAAGTGCGTCGCGCGAGACGGTTTGCGGCACAGGGATGGGGGCTGCGGGATCGGGGACATTGGGTGCAAAGGGGTCGGCCACAGCGAGCGGGTCGGGAGTGGCAGCGCGGGGTGTCGGCTGCTGCTGGGGCATGGCGGCCGGGTGTTGCTGCGGCGATGCAAACTGCTGCTGACCGGCGCGGGGGGCGCTTGCGGCACGGCTTGTGGCCGAGCTGTTCTGTCCCAGGCCATTTTGATAGGCGCGCTCTTCCTCGTACAGACGGCCGAGCGTGGGAGCGTCGACGTTCTCGGCAAAGACCGAGAACTTGCCGGCGCGCAGCTGAGGGTCGATCATAAAGCGAACAAGGGGCTCGCCGACAAAGACGTAGCGGCGTTTTTCGGCCTGCGCCTTCACAAACTCGCGCACCTCGCGCGAAAGCTCGGGATAGAACGGGGCAAGCATGGGATCGTCATCGGTGGCGATCAGGATGGTATAGAGCGCCGGCGCGGTGTTGACGCCGTTGATCACCAGAGTTTGATCCTCCATGTCGCGAGCAGCCTGCTTGGCAAGCTTCTTAAAGGAGAACGGGGCACGGGTGGCACCGAAGATGCCGGCCACGTGGTCCTCGAAGATGTTCAGGAAATTCACGAAAGATCACTCTCCGTATAGGTTCTTTGGTATCCGAGCAAATACAGGCATATCCCAACGATTATAGAGGATAGGATTCCCGCAACCGCCGCCTTGGCGACGACCGTGCCCGCAAGGCTGGCAATTTCCATATGGTGTGCAAGACAAAACGATACGGCCGAGCCGATACCGGCGACGGCAATTGCGACGATGGCGGCGAGGTTTGACCCCTGCTCGGCGCGCTTGGCATGGGCATTGAGCAGCAGCGACGTTGCCGCGGCTGCTGCTGCAATCAGTGCGAAGGCGGCCCAGAGGAACGTGTCGCCCAGCGCTGCGGCGACATTGCCAAGCCCCAGCACGCCTCCCGTAGGGAGGGCAGCTGCGGCCAGGCGGGCAAAAAGCGCGCCTATACCCGTGGCGGCAGCGGCGCTTGCCGGGCCGAGCCAAAACGCCGCGAAGCCCGCGGCGGCCCCGGCGGCAAGGATGGCGTCGCCGGTTAGACAACCTAGCGCAAGCGCGCAGGTGAGTGCCGCGCTCGCGGCCGCTTCGGTGCGTCCCCAGGCAATCCACCATCCGGACATGGCGGCGGCAAAAATGACCGCGACCGGCAGCATCGACAGGATGCCCTGCGCCTGCATGGTGGCGTTGGCCATGAGCACCAAAAAGCCCACGGCCGAGATAGCCGAGCCGATCTGCGGTGCCAAGCCTGCCGCCGCGCCAATAGCGATGGCCGCGGCGACCAGCCCGGGAAGCGCCGCGACGCCCGCTGTCTGCATAAGCAAAAAGCTGAAGGTTGCACACGTTAGCGCCGAGATACCGCGCATGGTGTAATCGCGCGCGCAGCTCCAGCGCGTGCCCGCCCAACCGAGCGCGGGGTCAACTTCGATGGCGTTATCCTCGTAAGGCAGCGACTCCATATCGTCTGCCGCGTGCTCGTCGTCCGAAAGCTCGCTTACCATCTGCTCCAAGCTGCGACGGCCTTCGCGCACGCTCCCCAAGCCGGCAAGGAGTTGGTCGCAGAATGCCTCGATGCTATCGGGGCGGTCTTGCGGCATAGGGGAGAGGGCGCTCATGAGCGCTGCCTCGGCTCCCGGGGGAAAGTGCGGGATCAGCTCGCTGGGGTAGGTGGCGCCGCCGATGATGCGGTCGAGCGAGTCGGCAGGCGTTGCCGCCATAAAGGGGGCGCTGCCGCACAGGCTCTCGTAGATCACGCAGGCAAGGGCAAAGACATCGGCGCGCTCGTCGACCGTGCCGGTCTCGATATCGAGCTGTTCGGGCGGCATGTAGCCGATGGTGCCGCCGCGCGATCCGCCAAAGCCGCCGGCAGATGACAGCCGCGCCATGCCAAAGTCGGTGAGCTTTACATTGCCCGAGTGGTCAATGAGCACATTGGCGGGCTTTATGTCCAGATGAAGCACGCCGTTTGCATGGGCAAAGGTGAGCGCCTGACCCAATGCGTCGGCAATGGTCGCTGCCTCGTCAAAGGTGAGCGAGTGGCCGTCCACGCGATGCAAAAACTCGGCCAGCGACATGCCGTCGACATACTCCATGACCAGGTAGGCATAGGCGGTGTCATGCGTAAAGTCGATAACCTGCACGATATTGGGATGTTGAAGCATGGCGGCGGTATGTGCCTCGCGCAGTACATCCATGATGTCGCTGGCGGGCATGCCGGAGCCGTTGATAAGAGGGATGCGCTTAATGGCCACGCGACGACGCAGGTGCGTGTCGCGGCAAATCTCGATGGAGCCAAAACCACCGGTCGCAAGCGTCTCGAGCGGCTGGTACCGCTTGAGCAGCTCGCGAGAGCTGGTGCCCTCCAAAGGGACGTCCGGCGAGAACCGGGCGGTATGTTGCGAGAAAAGCGGCATGGCCAACCCTCGTGCGTTTAAAGTTCGTTTGCGAGCGGCGGGCGCGGGGCCGAGCCATTCGCGGTGGCATAGATGCTGCTAGTGTAGCACGCTCTGGTGCATGGGGAGGATAGCGGGATGCGAGGCTGCCTGTCTGACTTGGCCTTAGCGCTTCTTCTTGCCCTTCTTCTGCTTGCACTGCTTGCCCTTGTTGTCCTGGGGCTTGTCTGCCTTGTCTCCCTGCTTGGCCTCGGCTGCAGCCTTCTCGGCCTTCATTTTCTTCTTCTTGGTCTCGATGCGGAGCTTTTTGTTGATGCGCGCCTTAAGGAAGGAGCCAAACTGCTCGGCGTCGCCGCGAACAAAGGTGTCCTTGGGGATCGTCACGCCCTGGTCTGCGAACATGGCAACAAAGATGCGCTCGCCGTCGAGTACGTGGTCGAGCTTCTCAAACGGGAAGAACTGCGACTTGCCGCTCTTGCCCCAAACCATCAAGCCGTCCTCGTTGGCGGCGACGCGGCGATAGCGGCCACCCATGGACTTGTCGGCCTCGACGGCGTCGATAAAGTCGCGGGCGAGCGTGTGGTGCAGGTTTTTGCTCCACCAGGCCAAAAAGGCGCCGAACACGATCAGGACGACGCCAAACTTGATCCAGTTGCCGCCGGCCACCAACATGCCGATGCCGAGCAGCGCGGCAATTGCCGCGGCGACATACAGCGAGCCGCGACGCCTGGGCGAGGCGACCAAGCGGGCGAAGTCGGTGACGAGGTCGTTTTCGTACTGATACTCGTTGAGGTACAGGATGCCGTCGTCGGCTGCTGCCTGTTTCTCGAGCGCGACCTCGACCTGGTCGGCTGCTTCGGAGGGAACGAGGTTGCTCTCTGCGTCTGCCATGCTCTTTGGACTCCTATCGCGGCGGGCTCGCCGTACGGGTTATTATGAGTGCAGTATGCCGTGCGACCGCATGGCCGTCGCGGCAACAAAACTCAGTATACCCGGGGGAGCACCCATGGAATCGTTGTACCGAAAGTATCGCCCGCTCACCTTCGACTCCGTGGTGGGCCAGCAGCATATCGTCTCGACGCTCGAGCACGCCATCACCGAGGGACGCCTGTCCCACGCGTACCTGTTCTGCGGACCGCGCGGCACGGGCAAGACCACCATGGCGCGCATTCTGGCCAAGGCGCTGCTATGCCGCAATGCCGAGGCGGCGCGCGCCGAGGGCGCAAGCGGCTGCATGCCCGACGGCACTTGCGAAGAGTGCGAGCTCATCGCCGAGGGCAACCACCCCGATGTCTACGAGCTCGATGCCGCAAGCCGTACGGGCGTGGACAATGTGCGCGAGGAGATCATCAACTCCGTTAACTTTGCCCCGGTGCGTGGCAAGTACAAGATCTATATCATCGACGAGGTCCATATGCTCACGACGGCGGCGTTTAACGCGCTGCTCAAGACGCTCGAGGAGCCGCCGGCGCACGTGATCTTTGTGTTGTGCACCACCGATCCGCAAAAGATTCTGGAGACCATCCTCTCGCGCTGCCAGCGCTTCGATTTCCACCGCATCGGCAACGAGGATATCGAGCATCGCCTGTCCTACGTGTGCGAGCAGGAGGGCTTCGATTACGACGACGAGGCGCTGGCCATCGTGGCGCGCCATGCCAAGGGCGGCATGCGCGACGCGCTTTCCACGCTGGAGCAGCTGAGCGTTTTTGGCAACGGCGCCGTGCATGCGGACGATGCCCGCTCGCTTTTGGGCGAGGTTTCGGACCAGATCCTGGGCGAGTTTGCCCGTGCCATCGCCGAGCGTGATATTGCTGAACTCTATGGGCTCATTCGCGCACAGGTCGAGGAGGGCAATGACCTGCTTGAGCTGACGCGCGACCTGGTGGCGCACGTGCGCGACGTGTATGTGGCCTGCGTTGCCGGTACCCGTGCCGAGCTGTTTGAGGGCGGGGCCGAGCAGGCCGAGGCGCTTGCTGCCGAGGCCGCTGCCTTTGGCGGGCATCCGGCCGACCGTCTGGCCCGCGTGCTGACAGTGCTCGACGATGCCGCGTTGGAGATGAGGGGTGCGAGCGACGTGCGCCTGGTGCTCGAGATCGCCTGCACGCGCCTGGCACGTCCCGAGGCCGATCTGACCATTGAGGCCCTGGCCGAGCGCGTGGCACGCTTGGAGGCCATGGTCGCCAACGCCGCGGTGCCGGCGAGCGTGGCTGCTGCTGGTGCTGCGCCTGCGGCTGTCGCGGCTGCACCTGTGGCGACACAACAACCGACGCTGATTTCGGGTGCCCGAGCTGCCGCTCCGACGGCATCTGCCGCTCCCGCCGCTGCGTCTGCGCGCCAGGGCGGCATGCCTTGGGATCGCGGCGCCGCCGCTCCGGCGGCCCAGCCCGCTCCGGCCCCCAAGCCCGCTGCGCCTGCGCCTCAGCCTGCCCCGGCTCCGATGCCCCAGCCCACCGCCGCTTCGGCTCCCGTACCTGCCGCTGCGCCGGCGCCTAAGCCCCAGCCCAACACTGCCGCTCAGGTTGCTGCCGCCGGCGCCGCCGAGACCCCTGCGGTCGAGGATGCCGGCGAGCTCCAGCGCAAATGGGTCGAGGTCGTCGAGCGCGTCAAGGCCCAACAACCTTCTTATGCGGCTCTCCTGTTGAACGCTCGCGCTACGGCAGACGATGGTTCTAAGCTCACGGTCTCGTTCCCTACGGCATTTGCTATCAAGATGCTCGGGCGTGCTGATACACAGGCGGTGTTTTTGCCGACAGTCAGTGCGGTCTTCGGTCGTCGCACCGTCGACTATGTCCTGGATGGGGGTGTCAGGCCGGCTCCTCAACATGAGGAGCTTTCTCCATCTGCACGGGCTGTGGCATCTGCGGACCCGCAACCCGTGTCCTCGGCGGCCCCTGTATCCTCGAGCGCCAGCGCGCCGCAGCAGCAAGCAGCACCGGTAGCGGCACCGACCCCGTCGGTGACTGAACCCGCCGTGCCCAAACCGGCTGCTCCGATTCCCGCGTCCAAGCCCGCTGCCGCGCCTGCACCCAAGTCATCCGACCTGGCCAAGGCCCCTTGGCTGCGCTCCGACAACCCTGCCGGTGCTCCTGCCACGGGCAAGCTCCCGACCGAGCCCGCGCCCCGAGTGTCCGAGTGCGCGTCTGCTCCCAAGATTCAGCCGTCTGTACAGGCTGCGCCATGGGAATCCGAGCAGGTACCCTACGACGACGCCATGGTCGGCGGCTTCGCCGGCGATGCGAACGGGGAAGATCTTCCTCCGTTCGACATGCCTGCCGCGGCGCCTGCGCCCAGCCCTGCCGCTTCGGCCGCAGCTCCCGCGGCTGCGACGTCCGCTCCTGCAAGTGACGACGCCCTCGCTGCCCCTTGGGAGTCCAATCCCGGCGCCGGCAGCCCCTTCGGTCACCAGGGCGCAGCCCCGGGCATCCCGCAGACCGAGGACGAGGCCAAAGCCCTCATACGTAGTGTCTTTGGCCAGTCCACCATCTTCAAGCCGGTGGAGTAACTATGCGGGCGGGTATATACGCCGAGTTGTGAGACCTTGCATAATTCGACCTTGCATAGTCTTGGGCGGCGCGTCACGCTAGAGGACATGTACATCGACTGAGTTAGCGCGACCGCCCCGCTCGTTTGCCCCGCGCCGTGGTACGATTTTTGAGTTTGAAAGTCCCGCCGTGCCCGGCTGCCCTTGCAGCTTGTCGCGCGACCACACGTAAAGGAGCCATCATGGCCGGTATGAACATGCAGCAGATGATGAAGCAGGCCCGCAAGATGCAGGAGCAGCTTGCCGCCGCGCAGGAGAACCTCAAGTCCCAGACCGTCGACGCTTCTGCCGGCGGCGGCATGGTCAAGGTGACCGTTAACGGCGAGATGGAGCTCGTCAACCTCACCATCGACCCCGATGCGCTCGATCCCGAGGACGTCGATATGCTGCAGGACATGATTATGGCTGCCGTCAACGAGGCCGTCCGCGGCGTCAACGAGCTCGCCAACAAGCAGATGGGCGCCATCGCCGGCGGCCTCAACATCCCGGGCATGCCGTTCTAAGACGCGCACATATATGAGTGCCAACCATAGTCTGCAAAAACTGCTCGATGAGCTGGGCCGTCTGCCGGGCATTGGCCCCAAATCGGCCCAACGCATCGCCTACTACCTGCTCGAGGCCGACGCCGAGGAGGCGCGCCGCCTGGCCGAGGCCATTCTAGAGGTTAAGCAGGAAGTGCATTTTTGCAGCCGCTGCTTTAATTACGCCACCGCTGACGAGTGCTCCATCTGCCAAGACTCGATGCGCGACACCACCCGCATTTGCGTGGTGGGTGAGCCGCGCGATGTCCAGGCGATTGAGCGCACGGGCAGCTACCACGGCCTCTACCACGTGCTGGGCGGCGTGATCAGCCCCATGGACAAGATCGGCCCCGAGCAGCTGCACATCCGCGAGTTGCTGGCGCGCTTGGGCCACGAGGACATCCACGAGGTCATTATCGCCACCAACCCCAACATTGAGGGCGAGACCACGGCGAGCTACCTTGCCCGCACCATCAAGCCTCTGGGCGTCGAGGTGTCGCGTCTGGCGAGCGGCCTGCCCGTGGGAGGCGACCTGGAGTATGCTGACGAGCTTACGCTCGGCCGTGCTATCGAGGCCCGTCGTGCGATCTAGGCGGCGTCAGCTCCGCGGCATGTCCCGTCGGCCTGCCGCACGGGGCGCTCATAATTGGGCACGCGTTCATGCATTTGTTGTACAACAAACCCGCTTTTCATCCGCTTATCGCGTGGATGGGTCCACTCGCACCTCGTATTTGCCCATTCGTTGCACAACCTTTTGGGTTCGCTGATACACTCAAATGTGGATATGAAAGAATGCGCCGCTTTTAAGCGGCGTGTTTTTGTTGGAGGAGAACGCATGCGGCCCGCTAGCACTCAGACAAAGCATGGCGCCGCGGTGCGCATTCGACGCCGGCTGGGCCTGGCGCCTCGGGCGTACGTGCTGCTGTCTTGCTCGCTCGTGCTGGTCATAGCCGGTGTTTCGGCTTATGGCATGACGGTGCCGTCCATGGTACAGGCGCATGCTGAGCGCGAGCTGCATATTGGGCGCAAGGCCAAAAGCGACTTGGGAACGACAACCGGATATGCGTGGGCGAGCGTGGTCTCGCATGTTGTGTTCGGTGGCGACGATGCGGACAGTCCAGAAACATCGGACAACGAGGTTACGCTGGCAAACGGCAAGACCATCGTGCTCACCAACACCAAGGTCATTACGAAGCTTTCCAACAACAGTGTGGCTTCTGTCGTCAATAAGGCCGAGCAGCAGAAGGGGCAGGACGCCCAACAGGCAGGCCAGCCCGGCGGTTCGGGTTCGTCTGGCTCCAGCTCCGATTCGTCGGGCGGCGGTTCCGGTTCGGGCTCCGCCTCTGGCGGTGGATCTTCGAGTGATGGCTCGACGGACGGCGGTGCCGGCGGCGACACGGGCTCGGGTGGTCTCTCGGCTGCCGAGGAGGAGAGTATTCACAGCTGGCTCGTGACCAAATACAACATGCTCGATGGCTATGTCGCCCGCGCCAACAGCGTGGTTTCGACCTATAACGCTACGGGCGATACCGGACCGTGCGATAGCCTGACCAACGATATGTTTGTCATCCGTGCCGAGTTTGGCCGGCAAACGTTTTCTCCCAAGTCAAAGTGGTATCAGCAATACGCCAACCTATGGGGTTGCTACACCAATCTGTGCCAATGGGTGGGGCATTATGGCGATGACGACGTCGCGCTCAACAACTTCAATACCAAAGTGGCGGCGATCGCCCTATGACGAATAGCCTTGCTTCTGTGGCAACCCAGTCGCTCAGCCGTGACCCTATGGTGGGCCTGCGCCTGGCGCGCGTTGGAGGGTTTGAGCCCTCCATTGCGCTGGGCCCGGACGAGCTTCCCGCCTACCTGCGCCGTTTTACGATGCTGTTTGCCGATGACGCCACCATGCGCCGCGGCGGTATCGGCCGTGTGACGCGTGCCGTCAACGCGCAGGGCGAGGCCGTGGCACTCAAGCAGCTCATCTTGCCAACGCGCGACGAATTTGATGACGATGTCGCCCACGAGGCGCTGGTCACCAAGTTCAAGGCGGCGTTTCGCGAGGAATATGAATGCCATCGCGCCCTTTCGGGCCTTAGAGGCTTTCCCCGCCTGTATGGATGGGGCGAGGTTGACGGCGTGCCCGCGATTGTCATGGAGTGGGTCGAGGGCGAGACGCTCGCTCGCCTGCGCTCGCGCCTTGCCGTGGACGAGGCCGGGCGTCTGTCGCCGCTCGTGGCGGCGCGCCTGGGTCGCGACCTGTTCGATCTGCTCTGCCGCATGAGCTTGGTAGGCGAGGGGTTCGTCCATCGCGATATCTCGCCCGCTAATATTATGGTGCGCACGGCGCGCCTGCCGCTCGACCGACAGCTTGCCGAAGGCACCTTCGACCTGTGCTTGATCGACTTTGGCTCTTCGCTGGCGCTCGAGCCCGCCTCTGCGGTGGCCGGCACCGGCGGCAAGGCGTCGTTTACCGAGCGCTATGCCACGTTGCGCCGCGCGACGGTGGCCTACGCCCCGCCCGAGATGCTCACCGACGATATCCCCGACCTGCGCATGCTTCGCATGTCGCCGGCAATCGATGTGTATGCAGCGGCGAGTACGGTCTACGAGCTCATCGCCGGTGTCGCGCCGTACGAAGTAGCGCCGGGTGCGTCGGGTACTTCGGGCTCGCGCAAAAAGACGTGCGATATCGCCAGCCCTTATCGCCTCAAGATGGATACGCTGCCCGATTATCCCGTTGGCGCCCACGCGCCCGGCTGCGACTTGACGCAACTGCTGCGACGCGAGCCCGATGTGGCACTTGCCGCGGCCGAACAGGCTCAGCAGTTGGGACTCGATCCAAATTCCGAGGATCTGCGCGATGCGCTGGCGTTTGTCGATGCCCAGTTGTTCGACGTGGTCATGGCCTGCCTGTCCTGCCATCAGGAAGATCGTCCCGAGCCGGCTGCGGTGGAGGCGGCGCTCTCGGCATTTTGCGACCACTATGCGCAAAATGTCGCCCGCTCGCTTCGGGCCGAGCCGCTCATGCCGTGCCCGATGGAGGTATCGGGGCACACGGCCCGGCGTGCGGCGATGGTTGGTGCGACGGCGGTATGCGGCGTGCTTTGGGCTGTGGTCGTGGTATCAGCTGCGCTGTTGGCGTCGGGCGCCCATGTGACGCTCGTCGTAGGACCGCTTATGTGGTCCGGGAAGCTGCCGGCCATTATCGCCGCACTGGCGTTGGCACCGCCGGGCATGGTGGGCATCGCTGCCGGCGCCATGGCACAAGATCGTCGCACGGGGTTCCTGCAAGGCGTACTGGCGCTTTCTGCCTGCGAGGTTCCGGTGCTGATCGCGGTTGCATGCACCGTGTTTTCCCAACGCGCCGTAGCGAGCGGCTTCGTTGCCGCCTTAATTGCAACCTATGCGCTCACGTGGTTTTTGCTGGCGATGGGGTTTGCCTTTGAGCTTCCCGTCGTGTCAGCGCGACGTGCGAAAATTTCCATGGCGACGCCGCTTGCCGGCGGAGCCGCGGCTGCTCGCGCCTTTGGCGGGCCGGCCGAAGTATCCGACACTATCTCTGCGACCAAGGAGGGCTAAGCCATGGCTTCTCAAGCTGAGCTCACCCCGTGCGGGGCAATGTTTGACATCTTTAAGCGCGCAGCGCACCTGAGCCATATCGAACTGTGCGGCCTGGTGCTCTCGAGCCGCCCGCTCGTCGACGGCCGTAGTCCGCAGAGCCGTGCTGCCGATCGCTCTTGGGTTTCGCGCTTTATCGTGCGCGCGCCGGTCGGCACGCTGCAGGAACGTTATTTTGCCGATTACGGCACCTCGGCCGCGCGCATTCTGTCGCAGCTGGCCCTGCGCCGCCGCAATCCCATGGACGCCGCGGCCGTGACCAACATGGTGTGCGGCCCCGCTGGCGAGCCCATGGTGCGGGCACTCGAGGAATGCCATCAGGACACGAATCTCTATCGCAATGCGCTCGAGCGCCTGTCGCAGGCGGCTGAGCTCATGCCCGCCGAGCGCGCCGAGGCCATCCTGGTGCTGTTTGTCGCCGTGGGCTGCTCGGCAGATGTCCGCTCGTCGGTGACCTATGCCCTCGACTACGCTCATGCGACCTGTGGCGGCGCCACGTCGACGCCGCGCTCGCTGAGCACCTCGACGGTCACGGGCGAGCACGAGGCGCCTGCGCACCCGTTGGGACTGCTGCGCGTGCAAAACGGCTACGTGGTGAGCGCCCCGCGCTGGATTCAGCCGAGTGAGGAGGGCGTCGAGATCGGCGCGCTGGCGACGGGGGAGGGCGATATCACCGATGTGGGCGATGACGTTTCGGCTCGCCATGCCCACGTGTGGTGCGATGGCCAAAATGTCTGGTACGTCGAGGACCTGTCGTCCACCAACGGAACTGTGGTGGTAAACGGCGCGACGAACGTCTGCACCCAGGTCGAGCCCGGCCGCTCCGCTCAGCTCAACCCCGGTGACGAGCTCAGGCTCGGAGAATCCACGACCTACGCCATCCTCCTCGGCGCCCTCTGACTCATCTCCTAAATAAGTTGCGGTGAAATAGGGACTGTTTAAGGCTACGGCCGGCAAAAACAGTCCCTATTTCACCGCAGCTGCCATTTGGTCCCTCGGTGACGGAAGGATTATTTTTGCCCTTGATGGTCGCTCGGAGTAAACCTTTACCGCCCGCCTATATTTGTCGAAATTACACTTGACGGCGGGGTACAATAAACCCGCATGCGGATTTCCGTTGCGGGCGCTTCCCATCACCGGGGCGTGCCCGGGAGCATCCGGCATGCGGCCTTTGCGGCGCTCGATCATGTGCAAGACGGGTAGCTGGGCCTGTGGAGCGCGTGCAGCCCTCCTCGCCTCGGCATGCCTTCTCTCCACGCCATGTACCTGCTGCTGAGTCCGCCTGTCAGATGACTGGAAGCAACAGCGAAAATCCCATCACGCCAACATCCCGGTAATCGCCGGGGCCTGTATACCTATATGAGAGGAGAGGGGTATATGGCGCGTAAGTTTAAGTCTATGGACGGCAACGAGGCGGCCGCATATGTTTCGTATGCGTACACCGAGGTAGCGGGAATTTATCCCATTACGCCGTCCAGCCCGATGGCCGACCATGTCGACCAGTGGGCGGCCCAGGGTCGCAAGAACATCTTTGGCACCCCGGTCAAGGTCGTCGAGATGGAGTCCGAGGCGGGTGCAGCCGGTACCGTTCACGGTTCGCTGGGCGCCGGTGCTCTGACCACCACCTACACGGCTTCTCAGGGCCTGCTCCTGATGATCCCGAACATGTACAAGATCGCGGGCGAGCAGCTCCCGGGCGTCTTCCACGTCTCCGCGCGTTGCGTCGCTTCCCACGCCCTGAACATCTTTGGCGATCACTCCGACGTCATGGCCTGCCGCCAGACCGGTTTCGCCATGCTCGCCGAGGGCAACGTCCAGGAGGTCATGGACCTCTCGCCGGTGGCTCACCTTGCCGCCATCGAGGGTAAGACCCCGTTCCTCAACTTCTTCGACGGCTTCCGCACCAGCCACGAGATCCAGAAGGTCGCCATGTGGGACTACAAGGATCTTGCCGAGATGTGCGACATGGACGCCGTCCAGGCTTTCCGCGACCACGCGCTCAACCCTGAGCACCCGCACACCCGCGGCAGCCATGAGAACGGCGACATCTTCTTCCAGAACCGCGAGGCCTGCAACAAGGTCTACGACGAGCTCCCTGCCGTCGTCGAGGGCTACATGAAGAAGATCAACGAGAAGCTCGGCACCGATTACGGCCTGTTCAACTACTACGGCGCTCCCGATGCCGATCGCGTCGTCGTGTGCATGGGCTCCTTCTGCGACGTGCTCGAGGAAGTCATCGACTACCTCAACGCTCACGGTGAGAAGGTCGGCCTGGTCAAGGTTCGCCTGTTCCGTCCGTTCTCCATCAAGCACTTCGTGGACGTTCTCCCCGAGACCGTCCAGAAGATCGCCGTAATGGACCGCACCAAGGAGCCGGGTTCCATCGGCGAGCCGCTCTACCAGGACGTCGTCTCCGCTCTCTACGAGGCCGGCAAGACGGGTATCAAGGTCGTCGGCGGCCGTTACGGCCTGGGCAGCAAGGACACGCCTCCCGCGTCCGCGTTTGCCGTCTTCGAGGAGCTCAAGAAGGACGAGCCCAAGCGCGAGTTCACCATCGGCATTGTCGATGACGTGACCAACCTGAGCCTGCCCGAGGCCGAGGATGCGCCCAACACCGCAGCTCCCGGCACCATCGAGTGCAAGTTCTGGGGTCTGGGTGGCGACGGTACCGTCGGCGCCAACAAGAACTCGATCAAGATCATCGGCGACCACACCGACAAGTACGTTCAGGCCTACTTCCAGTACGACTCCAAGAAGACCGGCGGCGTTACCGTCTCGCACCTGCGCTTTGGCGATTCCCCGATCCGCTCGCCGTACTACGTGACCAAGGCCGACTTTGTCGCTTGCCACAACCCCAGCTACATCGTCAAGGGCTTCAAGATGGTCCGCGACGTCAAGCCTGGCGGCACCTTCCTGGTCAACTGCCAGTGGAGCGACGAGGAGTTCGCCGAGCACATGCCCGCCGTGGCCAAGCGCTACATCGCGAACAACAACATCAACGTCTACCTGATCGACGCTATCGACCTGGCCGCCAAGGTTGGCATGGGCAAGCGCACCAACACGGTGCTCCAGTCCGCCTTCTTCGCGCTGGCCAAGGTCCTGCCCGCCGAGGACGCCCTGCAGTACATGAAGGACGCGGCTACCAAGTCTTACATGAAGAAGGGCCAGGCCATCGTCGACGCCAACCACAAGGCCATCGATGCCGGCGCTACCGCCTTCCGTAAGTTCGAGGTTCCGGCCGACTGGGCTACCGCCGAGGACGCCGCTCCTGTCGAGCTTTCCGAGGAGACCAAGTCCGCTATCGCCCAGCAGGTCAAGAACCTGCTCGAGCCCATCGATCGCATGGATGGCGACAGCCTGCCCGTTTCTGCCTTTGTCGATTGTGCCGACGGTCAGTTTGAGCTGGGCGCCTCCGCATACGAGAAGCGCGGCGTCGCCGTGGTCGTTCCTCACTGGGACGAGACCAAGTGCATCCAGTGCAACCAGTGCGCCTATGTGTGCCCGCATGCCACCATCCGTCCGTTCGCGATGACCGAGGACGAGGCTGCCGCCGCGCCCGAGGCTACCCGTACGCTCGACGCCATGGGTCCCAAGGCCAAGGGCATGAAGTTCACCATGGCCGTGTCCCCGCTCGACTGCATGGGCTGCACCAACTGCGTCAAGGTCTGCCCCAAGGGCGCCCTCGAGATGGCTCCCGCCGAGCAGGAGATGGATCAGCAGCCCGTTTGGGACTACATGGTCAAGAACGTCTCCGAGAAGAAGGAGCTCATCGCGGCCAACGTCAAGGGCAGCCAGTTTAAGCAGCCCTACCTGGAGTTCTCCGGCTCCTGCGCCGGCTGCGCCGAGACCGCTTATGCACGTCTGGTGACCCAGGTCGCCGGCGACCGCATGTTCATCTCCAACGCCACCGGCTGCTCCTCCATTTGGGGCAACCCCGCTGCCACCGCTCCTTACTGCAAGGACAAGGACGGTCACGGCCCGGCGTGGAACAACTCCCTGTTCGAGGACAATGCTGAGCACGGTCTGGGCATGGCCATCGGTTACGAGGCCGTCCAGAATAAGCTGATCGCCGCCACCCAGGAGCTCATCGCCGCTGACGGTCCGTCCGACGAGCTCAAGGCCGCCGGTCAGGCTTGGATCGACTCCGTCAACGACGTCGAGGCCTCCAAGACTGCTGCTGCCGCCTACGTTGCCGAGCTCGAGAAGTGCGGCTGCGACGCTTCCAAGGCGATCCTCGCCGACAAGGCTTACCTCACCAAGAAGTCCTTCTGGATCTTCGGTGGCGACGGTTGGGCCTACGACATCGGCTTCGGTGGTCTGGACCACGTCCTGGCTTCTGGCCACAACGTCAACGTCTTCGTCTTCGACACCGAGGTCTACTCCAACACCGGCGGTCAGGCCTCCAAGGCTTCGAACCTGGGCCAGGTTGCTCAGTTCGCCGCTGCCGGCAAGGTGACCAAGAAGAAGTCTCTGGCCGAGATCGCTATGAGCTATGGTTACGTCTACGTGGCGCAGGTTGCCATGGGCGCCAACCCGGCTCAGACTCTCAAGGCCATCCACGAGGCCGAGGCCTATGACGGCCCGTCCCTCATCATCGGCTACAGCCCCTGCGAGATGCACTCCATCAAGAAGGGCGGCATGCAGAACTGCCAGGCCGAGATGAAGAAGGCTGTCGAGTGCGGTTACTGGAACCTCTTCCGCTTCAACCCCGAGGCTGCTGCCGGCAAGAAGTTCTCGCTCGATTCCAAGGAGCCCGCGGGCGGCTATCAGGAGTTCCTGATGAACGAGGCCCGTTACGCTTCGCTGACGCGTTCCTTCCCCGAGCGCGCCGAGGAGCTCTTCAAGGAGAACGAGCAGGCCGCTATGGACCGCTACGCTCACCTGCTGAAGCTCAAGACGGTGTACAACGAGGCCTAGGTCTCCCACCGCAGGATCTGAGGGCTAACCTTCGCGGACGTCCTCGGACATGAAAGAACCCCCGCTGCGCACTACGTGCGGCGGGGGTTCTTTCGTCCTGCGGAATGTCCGCGAAGGTTAGCCCTCAGATCCTGCTACGACTACGTCCTCGGATTGTGGGGCTGAATGAAGGACGTGGCTGAGGGGGCCTTTTGTCCCCTTCGCTGTTTCGCGGCTTTGCCGCAAAACCTCGCGCCACTTTGGGGATGGATGGAGGTTTTGGCTGTTGTTGCCTTCTATCCCCGTGCTTTGGGGCTGATTGCTTTTTTGAGCTCATCTATATTCCTTATGCTGGATGAAAAGCCCCATGTTTTTGTTGGGGTGCATACTCGTCTTATAAATGTATAGAATCTCGTATAGTGCGAGTAAGATATTGCGCTGTCTGTTTTGTGTTTAGCAAAGATATAGTTTGCATAATCTGGTCTAATCCCTGCTATATCAAAATAAAGTCGCACGTAAATAGCTTAGATATGCATGAGCTGGGCAACTTTACGCTGAACGGGTAAAAACGACCGTTCACCGTTCAACTGTTTTCAAAATGAATAAAATGAGCGATAAAGAGAATATAAACCTTAATAAACTCGCGTATTGCACGGACGTGGGTTATTAATGGGATGTAGGCCTTTTACAGAAAGGATTCCAGCAATGTCTAAGCCTCTTGGCAAGCCCGATCGTATTGTCGTCGCCCTTGGCGGCAACGCCCTCGGCAACAACCCCGTCGAGCAGATCGAGGCCGTGAGCAACACCGCCCACGCACTCCTTGGTCTCATCGAGCAGGGTAACGAGATCATCATCACCCACGGCAACGGCCCGCAGGTCGGCATGATCCAGAATGCCTTCGCCGCCGCCCACGACGCCATCGGCACCCCCGAGATGCCGCTGCCCGAGTGCGGCGCCATGTCCCAGGGCTACATTGGTTATCACCTGCAGCAGGGCATCGGCCGCGAGATGCACAAGCGCTATAAGCGTTGGCACGCCGCCACCGTCGTCACCCAGATCGAGTGCGATCCCGACGATCCCGCGTTCAAGAACCCGACCAAGCCGATCGGCCCCTTCTACACCGAGGAGCAGGCCAAGGAGTTCATGGCCGAGGATCCCTCCAAGGTCTTCGTCGAGGATTCCGGCCGCGGCTGGCGCCGCGTCGTCGCCTCCCCCGATCCCAAGAAGATCGTCGAGGCCGACTCCATCCTCAACCTGCTCGACAACGAGTTCATCGTCATCGCCTGCGGTGGCGGCGGCATCCCCGTCGTCCGCGACTACGAGAACAAGGGTTGCTACAAGGGCGTTCCCGCCGTCATCGACAAGGACCTGGGCGGCGAGCTGCTGGCCGAGGACTGCGACGCCGACGTCCTGTTCCTGCTGACCGCCGTTGAGCATGTCGCCATCAACTTTGGCAAGCCCAACCAGGAGGAGCTCGAGGACCTCACCGCCGACGAGGCCGAGCGCCTGGCCGACGAGGGCCAGTTCGGTAAGGGTTCCATGGAGCCCAAGGTCCGCGCTGCCATCAAGTTCGCCCGTTCCCGCAAGGGCCGCACCTGCATCATCGGCGCCCTGGACAAGGCCGCCGAGACCATGGCCGGCCTCTCCGGTACCCGCATCCACGAGTAGCCTCTACTCTGTTGCCTCTCTTGTGGGCGCCAGGCAAAGCGCCCACAAACTAGCCTCTCTTCATGAGCCCCGCAGTCCGCTCCGACTGCGGGGCTTTTGCTATTGAGGTGACTGTTCATGAGAAGCGCTGAAGACCGCGGAAACCCGGCACTTGGGGACGTTCCTTTTCTGCCGGCATCTTGGGACAGTCCTTTTCGGCAGCGCGAGCGGTCGTCTGCAAAGACGGCTTATAGGACAAAATGTGTGTCCACGTTGGGGGCATCGGCGCAGGTCGATGCCCCTTTTTCAGCCGTTTAAATTCCGTGCCCGCTTTTAACCGCTCGGACAGAATGTGTGTCCGGTTGCCTATCGTTACCGCAGGTAGATAACCTTTTCCGGAACCGTTAAACACCCTTTCGGAAGAGGTGCCCATGAAGGCCGTTTATTGCCCCTACTGCGGCGGTCGGACCAAGCGCAACGGCAGGACCTCATCGGGGTCCCAGCGGTGGAGGTGCACGGCC
>NZ_JBQKDN010000021.1:0-26139 GCF_052121815.1 Collinsella sp. LCP19S3_B6 | reverse complement strand
CCACGCTATGCGCGAAGCGCGCCATTCTTCTCCTCAGCTTTAATTCCAGAGGACCGAGGACGAAGGGGCCCGACGGGTTTCCCTCTGAATGCATTCCGCAGCACGAAGCCCCCTTATCCGCAGCTCCGAAGGAGCAGGATAAGGGGGCTTCAAGTGCGAGGACGCATTCAGAGGGAAACCCGTCGGGCCCCGGTGAGAGCCACAGGGCTATCGATTACCCCGTGTTCTGCAAACCTGCCGAGACGCCGGTCACAGTCGAAAGAATCAGGCTCATGTACTCGGCCTTCTTCTCCTCGGCCATCTCGTCCTGGTTCATACGCACCTCGCGGAGGGCGCGGACCTGGGCGATGGACAGGGCGTCGACGTAGGGGTTACGCACGCGAACGGCACAGCCGAGCACGCGACGACGCTGCAGCGGCCACTCGTCACCGACGATGGCAAGGACCCACTTACGGGTGAGCTGCATCTCGGTAAAGACCTTCTTGGACAGATCATCGCGGTCGCCCAGATGCAGATACATCTTGGCAATGCGCTGATCGGTCTTAGCAATCGACATCTCGATGTTATCGATAAAGGTGCGGAAGAACGGCCACTCCTGGTAGGCAGCCTTGAGCTGGTCAAGATCGCCCAGCTGCTCGCAGGCGGTGCCCAGGCCGTACCAAGCGGCCAGGTTAATGCGTGCCTGGCTCCAGCTGAAAATCCACGGAATGGTACGCAGGTCGTCGAGCGACTTGGCACCCAAGCCGCGCTTGGCGGGACGCGAGCCAATCGGCAGCAGACCGACCTCGGTCAGCGGCGTCACAGTCGAGAACCACGGTGCAAAGTCCTCGGTGTTCAGCAGGTCCAGATAGCGCTCGTGGCTTGCGGCGTTGAGTTTCTCGGCCATATCCCAGAACTTCTGCGTGGTCTCGGTGTTGGTCTTCTCGACGCTCGGGGCCGACTGCAAAAGCGTTGCGGCGGCAACGGACTCAACATGGCGCTGAGCCAGCGTGCGGTTGCCGTAACGGGCAAAGATGACCTCACCCTGCTCGGTGAGCTTAAAGAAGCAGTTGACCGAACCCTTGGGCTGCGCCAGTACGGCCTTGTTGGCCGGGCCGCCACCACGGCCCACGGCGCCGCCGCGACCGTGCATGAGCACCAGGTCGATATCGTTCTTCTCGGCCCACTTGGCGATGCGCTCCTGCGCGGAGTGCAGCGCAAGCATGGCCGTGGTAGGACCGGCATCCTTGGAGGAGTCGGAGTAGCCCAGCATAACCTCCATGCGGCGGTTGGTCTGGGCAAGACGCTTCTGCACCACGGGCAGCGTAAGCATCTGGTCGAGCACGTCGACGCAGCCCTCGAGGTCCTCGAGCTGCTCGAACAGCGGGATCACGTCGAGCTCGGGAACGTCCTCCTCGTGTGCGAAGGACAGGTGGGCCAGCTCAAAGACGTCGGCCACATGCTGGGCACTCTTGGTAAACGAGATGATGTAGCGGTGTGCCATCTTCTTACCGTAGCGCTTTTGGATGGAGCCGATAGCGCGGAAGGTGTCGATGACCTCGCGCGTCATGGGCTGCAGGTCGCCATGGATACCGTTTTCGTGGATATCCTTGAGGGCGCGGGCATGCACCACGGAGTGCTGACGGAACTCCATCTCGACCATATGGAAGCCGAAGGACTCGACCTGCCAGATGATGGTCTGCACCGGGCCGTAGGCGGCACGGACGGCACCGCAGGCAGCCAGCGAACGCTGAACGACGCGCAGGTCATCCAGGAACTCGTCGGCGCTGTGATACATGGTGTCGGTGATACGGCGTACGGTGGCGTTCAGACGGTCGGCCATGACGAGCATGACGGCGCGATGCGGCTCGTGCTCGGAGATAATCTCGGCGCGGGCCGTGTAATGGGCACTCATCTCGACCTGATGGTTCCACAGGTTGATGAGCTCGGCAGACGGCTTGCTGTAGGTGGCCTCGAGCGTGAGGTTGCGGCCGATGCGGCGGCACTTGTCCTCGAGCTTGAGCACCATGTGGGTGAAGTACTTGGCGGCGACCTCACGGCTCACCTTGGCGGTGACGTTGGGGTTACCGTCGCGGTCGGAACCGATCCAGCTGCCGGGATGGAAGAACGCCGGGCACAGCGGCGGCACGGTACCGGCCTTGTCACCCAGCACCCAGTCGTCAAAGCGACGATAGATGACGGGGATGACGTCGAACAGCGTGTTATCGAAAATGTCGATGATGGTATCGGCTTCCTCGACCGGCGTGGGCTTCTTGAGCGCGATGGGGCTCGTACGCACCAGGGCGTCAATCTCCTGCAGCATATGGCGCTCGTTCTCCACCAGGTCGGAGCCGCCCAGACGCGGACGCTCCTCCAGCAGGTTAGAGATACGGCGAATCTTGCCCTCGACGGCCTTGCGACGGGCCTCGGTGGGATGCGCGGTAAAGACGGGATGGAACTCAAGCTTGCCGAGCAGCTCGTTGGCGCCCTCGACACCCATCTCATCCACCAGCTGGTGATAGGCGACGGTGAGTTCGTTGGCGGGATCGACCTCGGTATCGGTCGATGCGCCGGCCTCACGCTCGCGCAGCTGCTTCACACGGTAGTTCTCCTCCGACAGGTTTGCCAGATGGAAGAAGCTCGTAAAGGCACGGACGATAACCTGCTGCTTATCGAGCGGCAGGCTGTCGATCAAATCGACGACCTCGCGAAACGCCACAGCAGTGGGCTCGTCGGCGGTGGGCACGCCCTGCTCGTCGACGGCCTCGTCGGCGGCACGGCTACCGGGGTTGCCGGCATTGGCCACGATCTCGGCCGACAGAATCTTGTCGAACAGGTCCGCGATCTCGGGATCATACTCGCTAAGCACACGGCGCTCCAGGCGCAGGAACAGCGCAAGGTTGTCGCGCAGCTCCTCGGGAATCTCAATCTCGGCGAGACGCTCCCTGGACTCGGCATTCGAGCCGATTCGGTTAACGAGGCGGTTGACCACGGCAGCGACGCGCGCCGCGGCTTCGGGTACAGACTGGTTGCTTAGGTTCTCAGCCACGTTTCCTCCCATTCCTCCTTCTATGCACGTAACATGCGGTATTCATTATAGGCACTTGAGAAATACTTTCGACACTGATTGCGCTTTACCACACAAAAGTATTTTCTGCATTGCAAGGCTTTTTGCCCCAAATGGTCGTATTTCTCGGTGGGCGGCATATGCAAACGGGGACATTCCGCATAAATGCGAAACACCCCCGTAACAATCGTTCGCCGCGAGCGGGACGCGTTAGCGGACCCGCAGCTCAAAATGATGCGCTACAGGCGCTCTCGAACCGCCTCGACCACGTTGGCCAGATCGACCAGCACCTCGTCATGGCCCTGCATGTCGCGCACCTTGACCTTGCCGGCGGCAAGCTCGTCGCCGCCCAAGACCAAAATGAGCTTGGCGCCCACCTTGTCGGCCTGCTTAAACTGAGCCTTGAGCGAACGACCCTGATAGTCTGCCTCGGTCACGATGCCTGCGGCGCGAAGCTTCTGCGTAATGGCAAAAACGTTCTGACGCAGTTCCCTGCCGGCGTTGGCAACGTAGACACACGGAGCCTCATCGGCGCCCAGGTCGCTGCCAAAGGCCTGCAGGGCCAGCAGGGCGCGCTCAAAACCGACGGCGAAGCCGACACCGGCCGTGGGCTTGCCGCCCTCGAGCTCGACCAGGCCGTCGTAGCGGCCGCCGCCACCGATGGAGCCGACGCCGGCGCCGGGGGCCTCGACCTCAAAGACGGTACGGGTGTAGTAGTCCAGGCCGCGCACCAGGGTGGGATCCTCGACATACTCGATGCCGGCGGCATCCAGATAGCGCTTGACCTGCTCGTAGTGCTCGCGGCACTCGTCGCACAGGTTGTCACCCATCAGCGGGGCCTCGGCCATGATCTCGCGGCAATGGTCGTTCTTGCAGTCGAAGGCGCGCAGCGGGTTGAGCTCGGCGCGCTCGCGGCACTCATCGCACATCTCGTCGGCGTGATCGAGAATGAACTGCTTGACCTGCTCGCGATAGGCCGGACGGCACTGGGCATCACCCATCGAGTTAATGAGCAGACGGAGCTTGGAAAGATCGAAGCCCAGACGCTTGTAGAACTCCATGAGCATAATGATGCACTCGGCGTCCGCAGCCGGATCGGGAGCACCGAGCCACTCGATACCCACCTGATGGAACTGACGCAGGCGGCCCTTCTGGGGGCGCTCGCCGCGGAACATGGCCTCGGCATAGTAGGCCTTAAACGGCGTGGAGCCCTGGGGCACCAGGTTGTTCTCCACGACGGCGCGCACCACGCCGGCAGTGCCCTCGGGACGAAGCGCCAAGCGCTGTTTGGGCTTGAGCTTGGCATCGGTGCCCTCGGTAAAGACACGTTCCAGGTTGGCGCCGCTAAACACGCGGAACATCTCCTTGCGCACGACATCGGTCGACTGGCCGATGCCGTGGACAAACACGTCCACCTGCTCGATCGCGGGCGTCTCGATGGGCTTAAAGCCAAACGGCTCGAACACGCCGGCAGCGATCCGCTGCATCTTTTGCCAGGCGCGCATCTCGGCGCCGATAAGGTCGCGGGTTCCCTCCGCCTTCTGTGCCTGCATGGGCAAACACCTTTCTTTTAGTATCGCGTCATAGGTAGTGGTCATTATACGGCACAAAAACAAAACGCGGCGACGCGTCTGACCGAACGAGGGTATGGGGGCTCGTTCGGCCAGACGTGCCGCCGCTGCAGCCGATCCGCTTTCCTCCGCCCCCTTCGAATCACACGATCTGTTGGGGACAGAGGAAAACGGATCATTTTGTATACCCGTGGCCGCCTTGGAAACCGAATGATGGTACGAGCATCCATTCGGCTTCCAAGGCGGCCACGGACAGAACACGGGGCGAACAGAAAAGAGCGACGGACATCTATTCCCCCGCCACGCTCGCACGCAGCTTAGCGGCGATGGGCTCGGATGCCAGCAGGAATACGAGCATGACCACAGAACACACCAGGCACACGATCCAGGTGCTCGCAAAGGAGCCCGTGGCATCGAACAGCACGCCCGAGACAATGGCACCCACGGTGCCGCCGACCATCTCGAGCGAGGTAATGGTGCCCGTGACCTTGCCCAGATCGGCCATGCCAAACTGCTTGGACGCGGCGATAGTGGGCGTGATGGTGCCCATGCACGTTCCGACACCAAAGCTCACGGCAGCCACGATGGGACCAAGATCGGTCGCGGGGAAGCACAGGGCGACGCAGGCGATAATGCACGCAACGGATCCCAACACGTTGCCAAAACGTAGGCCAAAGCGATCGTAAATGACGCCGAGCGAAATCTTGGCGATAACGACGGTGACCATATAGGCCGAAAGCACAGTGCCCGCCCACACGGGGTCGTGACCGCCCGTGACAATCTTGGCGCCGTTGACGGTAACGCTCGTCATGTTGGTGACCTGGTTGGGCAAGATGGCACCGTTAACGAGGCCCATAAAGAGAAAGGCGACGACAAGCAGCCAAAACGCCGGGCTCTTCTTGATGCGAGACCAACCGACGTTAACCTCGGGAGCCGTGTGCTCGTCCTTGTCGCCAGCTGTCGAGTCGGACGGATCGCCCGGGTTCTCGCCGAGCGGCTTAAGGCCTATCTCAGAAGGCTTGGTGCGGAAGGAATAGGCCGTGATGGGCAGCGCCGCCACCATGCAGATAGCCGCGAGCACCAGGAAGGCGGAACGCCAGCCAACGCTCACGATAAGCGAGCTCACGGTGGGAGACAGAACAGCGCCTCCAAAGCCCGAGCCCGAAAGTGCTATGGAGATCGCAAGACCTCGCTTGGCCGTAAACCAGTTGGCGGTCACAAGGCTAATGAGCAGGCGGGTCGAGGCGACGGCAAAGCAGCCCGAGACGGCAAAGAGCACGTAGACCTGCCACAGCTCACCGACAAAGCTCATCCCGGCAAGAACGGCAGAGGTGGCGATAACGGTAAGGGAACCCAAGATGCGACCGCTCACTTTGTCGGCAACATGGCCAATGACAAGCGAGCCGACAACGCTCACCACGGTTGAGATGGCGTTGGAGATGTTGTACTGAGCAAGGGAAATGCCCAAGTCGCTCACGATAAGCGGCTGAAACAGGCTCATGCAGTTAACGAAAATCGTGTAACACGTGGCCATGATGACAAAGCCGGAGGCCACGACGAGCCAACCGGGGAAGAATTTATGCTGCTGGGACATGGATTACTCCTTGTGGTCGGCGATATAGCCCAGGGCGACCGCCGCATAAGCCGCGGCACCGAGCGGCAACTCGGCATCGCTAAAGCGTGCCTTGGGATGGTGCTGGGCAAAGTGCTCGTCCGTATCGGTCACAGCCGCACCGAGCGTAAAGTACGCGCTCGGTATCTCGCTCGAGATAAGCGCAAAGTCCTCGCTCGCCATGGCATGGAACAGCGGCAGGAAGGCGGCCTTGGGCAACGTCGCACCCACATAGCCAAGCGAAGCCTGGGTCATATCGTCATCGAGCACGAGCGGGGGAACATCCGAGAGCGTCTCGATAGTCGCCGGCGTACGATAAGTCGTGGCAACGCCTTTGATGACCTCCGCGATGCGGGTCTTGAGGTGCTCCATGAGCTCAACGTCAAAGCCGCGCAATGTTCCCTCGAGCACGCAGGTGTCGGGAATCACATTGGCCGCTTGGCCACCGGCAAACTTACCCACGGTGAGCGCGACCTCCTTGGCCGCCGGCACCTCGCGAGCGATAAGCTCCTGGAGCGCCAGGTGCACATGCACGCCTGCCGTGATGGGGTCGATGCAGATCTCGGGGCTCGAACCGTGGCCGCCCTTGCCCTGCAGCGTGATGCGGAAACCGTACACGCCCGAAAGCGCCGGGCTGCCGTAGAGCACCAGGCCAAGCGGCGACTGGCTGTTGACATGCATGGCAAAAGCCGCCTGAGGACGCGGGTTCTCGAGCAAGCCGTCGGCGATGGCAGCACGTGCCCCCTCAAAGGTCTCCTCGCCCGGCTGGAACAACAGCTTGACGGTGGCATTGGCGTCGACAAGCGCGGCCTCGCGAGCCTTGAGCAGGCGCGCCGCACCAAGCAGCGCCGTCGCGTGCATATCATGACCGCAAGCATGCATGCAGCCATTGGTAGATGCAAAGGGCTCGCCGGATTCCTCGACAACGGGCAGGGCATCCATGTCGCCGCGCAGCATAACGACCGTACCGGCCTGTTCGTCCGTGCAGACGCCATTGCCCTGGGCCGCGGCGGCACCGGCACCGACAAGGCCCACAACGCAGGAACCATCGACGAGCGTGGAAAATGGGATGTCCATCTCGTTCAGGCGCGCTTGGATATACGCAGAGGTCTGTGGGAGGTCGTTACCGAGTTCGGGCATCCGATGCAGATCGTGACGCCATGCGGCAAGCTCATCGGCAAAAGCCTGAGCCTCTTTGACCAGACCGTCGCCAATGGCGGCTTGCGCCGCCGCTGAGGTCTGAAGCGCTGGTTGTGGTTGGAAATCGGACAGAGCTGGTGCCATAGATGCCCTCCAGTAAAGTTTTAGCAGCAAGCACTTTCATACTCTAAAGTGCAAGGCAAAACTTTAAAGGCGACGCATAAAAAACGCCGCCCCAGAGGGACGGCGCAACAGATTGTTTACAAACGCGCTCGCGGCTTTTTACGCAAAAAGCCAAAGTGCGTCTCGCTCAAGATAATCGACAGGAAGATGAGCGCAAAGCCGGCAAGCAAACGCGAGGTGAGCACCTCCCCCATCAGCAGCACCGAGAATAGCACGCCCGATGGCGACTCCATCGAAAGCAGTAGTGAGCCCGTCGAGGCCGGGACATGCGCCAAACCCACGTTTTGGATGAGCAAACCCACGCATGTGCAGCCCACCGAGAGAAATGCCATCACGCCAATAAAGCTCGGCGTCCACACGGATAAAGGCGCCTGGGTCTCGAACGGCAGCGAAGAGATCAGGCACAGCACACCGTTGCCCGCAAACATCCAAAACGTGATGACGTTGATGTCCATCTTGCGACCGTACTTAGCGGCCACCGCCATCTGGATGGCAAAGAAGACCGCGCCGCCCAGCGTAATAACATCGCCGGCATTGAACTCGACGCTATCAAGCGCCACCAAGCCAATGCCCGCCAGACACAGCAACGCGGCGCCCAAGTTGTAACGGGTAAGTTTTTCGCCGCTTAGGACATAGCTCGCAAACGGAACCAAGATGCAGTACGTGCCCGTCAAAAACGCGCTTTTGCCTGCTGTGGTCTGCGCCAGGCCAATCGTCTGCAAACCGTAGGCACCCCACATGAGCGCGCCCATGCCAAGTCCAACAATCAGATTTCGAGCGTTGAAATGGGCAACAATGCGCTTGTGGAAGACGGCAAGCATGACCAGCGACGCCGGAAGAAAGCGAATGTAGAGCAGCTCGAACACCGGAATGGTATCGAGCGCGTCCTTCATGGTGGTAAAGGAATAGCCCCAGATGACCGCTATCGAAAGCAGCAAGACCTTCCAGAACAGCGGCGAGCGCGCGCCGGCACCGCGAGAGGCACCGCCGGCACCCAGGTCTTCGCGGGCTACAGGGCTATCGGGCATATTTTCGATTTCAATAACGGCATGATGGGCCATAGGGCATCCTCGCGCTCGGTCTGGGCGTGGTGTCCGCACGCGCGCGACCGCATGCCGCCTCATGGTCATATAAAAACGGGACGCGCCGGACCCCCGGCACGCCCCGCAACTGTAGCAACAATCAAGCAGCCCACGCAATTCAGCCCACTAAAGTATCGAACACAAAAGCCTCGATGCTCCGGCAATGTCAGCGTTCACATTGTTGCGCTAGATTAGTTTTGTACTCTCCAGCTTTTCGATAATCCAGTCGTTGGCTTTGATGACCGGACGACGGAAGACCACACCCAGGGCCAGCGACGGAATCAGATAGCTCGCCAGAATACCCAGCTCAACCCAGTACTCCATATGGTAGGCGCCAGCCATGGCGGCATGCATGGCGTTGATGCCATGGGTAAACGGCAGGAACGGATAGATCGCCTGGAACACGGGGCCGGTCATCTCGATGGGGAATGTGCCGCCCGAACCACCGACCTGCATGACCAACAGCACGACAGCGAGCGCCTTGCCGATATCGCCAAACGAAACCGTAAGCGTGTAGACGATATTGGAGAACACGAGACTCGCGATCCAGCCCGCCAACACAAACTGCAGCGGGTTGTCGCACTGGATTCCAAAGAACAAGATATCGCCGGCGCACACGAGCGTCGCCTGCAGCAAGGCCAAGCCGCCAAAGAACAAGTAGCGGCCCAAATAGATCTCGTGCAGGCGTACGGGGATGAGCTCGTTGATAAGCTCATCGTCGACCGAGACCTTCATCATGGCTGCCAGCACAATCGAACCCACCCACAGCGACAGAATCGTATAGAACGGCGCCATGGCCGAACCGTAGTTGCGGATCGGATAGACCGGCTTGCGGTCGAGCGCGACGGGGCCGGAAAGCGACACGGCCAAACCCTCGGGATCGTTGCCGATCATCGTCTTAATCGTCGCAAGGTCATCCGACATCAAGGCACCGTCGAGCTCGTCCTTAAACGCGCCGATCTTGTCCGACGCCTCGCCCAGCTGATCGGAAACCTTGTTGACCAGCTTTGCAGCCTTGGAGAGGCCCTTTGCCAGCGAACCGGATGCGTCGGTCAGGCCGTCTACGGCGCTATCCAGATCGCCCGAGATACCATCGAGCGAGTCTAGAATGCCCGAGACGGTCTTCTTGAGCTCCTTGGCCTTAACCGAGAACGTGGAATCGTAATCGGATTTGGCGCCCGCAATGCCGGCCTTGGCATCGGCGATGGCCTGATCGACCTCGGCACGCGTGCTGTTGACCTCTGCCATGCTGTCAGAAAGGGACTTAGCAGTTGCCGTCAGGTCCTTGGCGTTGTTGCGATACTCCACCGCGATCCTGCCCAGCGATGTTGCTACAGACTTAAGGCTCTCCTGGAGCTTTTCGTCACTGACCTGCTCGGCAAAGCCGCGGAGCTGGTCGGCCGTGGCGTCGATATCGTCGGCACGTGTATTGAGCGCCGCCGCGGCATCGTTGAGCTGGGACACCGTAAGGTCCACATGCTGGTTTGCGGTGTCGAACGCCTTCGCGAGCTCGGCAGACACATTGTCGAACGAGCCCGCGCTTCCGTCAATCGCCGCGTCAACGGCATCGTTGGCGGCCTTGAGCGCTTCCTTGGAATCATTGATGCCGCTCTTGGCGTGTTCCATCAACTGCTTGGTCGACTCATCGACGGTACCCGTCTGTTGGAGCATACCGCTCGCCGACGTCAGCGAATCGGACGTGGAGCTCAAAATGCCCGCAAGCGACGTTGCGCTGGCCTGAACGCCCTGCAGGTCCTGGACCGAATCGCCGAGCGTCGAGGACAGGTTGGCGATAAAGTTGCTGACCTGGTCGGTGCTCATGTAATCGAGCAGGCTGGACACCGTCTTAAGACCGATGCTCGTAATGGTCTCGGTAAAAGTTTCGTTAACCTGGCTTTGAACGGCGTTCGAACCCTTCTCGGTCACGATCTGCGCGATGGCGTTGGCCTTCTGGTTCTCGTAAAACTCGATATCGGCGTGCTTCACCTCAGTCGAGAAAAGCGTCATCATGTCGGCGCTAAACGTTTTAGGAATAACGACGGCAGCGTAGTACGCGCCCGACTTAACGCCCTCGATCGCCTTATCGCGGTCGTTGAGGACAACCCAGTCGAAGTTCTCGTTGCCGCGCAGGGTGGCGGTTACGTTTTCGCCCACGTTGACCTCGACGGGAATCAGATCGCTCTCGTAGCCCTCGTCGGTGTTGACCACGGCAATCTTAAGATTGCCGGTGTTGCCGTACGGATCCCAGCTGCCGGCGATGTTAAACCACGCGTACAGACACGGCACGATAATGAGGCCCATCACGACAATCAGGCCGATCACGGAGCGAGACACGTTTTGGACATCGCGCTTAAACAGATGCAGGATGTTCTTCATTTATGCCTCACCTCCTTTGGAGTGCTTGCCAAGCGCGGTGGTATCTCCATCATTTGTGGCTGTGCTGTCGCTGCCCTGAGATTTATGGTGCGATCCTATATGCGGCAAGCGGCCCGCGGACTGATCGCCGCCCTTGGCACCACGCTCGCTGGCGTTGAGGCCAAACATGTGGCGGGCGGCAGGAATGGCGGCCGTGTGTTCGCGCATCTCGCGACGCAAGTCCTCATCCGAAAGCGCCGAGATGCGCATCTGGGTATTGAGGCTCGCGCGGATATATTCGATATTGATAAGCCAGCCGCAGATAGCAATAACCGAGATGATCCAAATGACAAGCAGGATGATCTTGCCGTTATTGTCGATATCGAGAACCGTCGACAGGACAAAGAGCAGGACCTGAACGCCCACCACGGCGGCAAAACCGCCCTTGATGTAGTAGGGGTAACGGTGCTCAAAGGTCACCGCATGGTCGAGCAGTTCGCGACGGTACGAATCAGAATCGAGCATGACACGCATGGCCGTGCGCAGCGAGTAGCGCTGGCGCGGCAGGTCGTTGGACTCGCAAATCATCATACCGGTCGTGGAAAGCTGTTTATCAAAGAGCAGGTTAAGGTTGAGCAGCAGCGGACGCAGCTGCAGGCCGATAAAGAGCGCCACGATCAAGAACACGCCCAGAATGCACAGGTTAAACAGGTAGTTGAACGAATACATGCCGCCGACCGTCTCGCGCAGCAGATTGATGCCGTAGGTAAAGGGCAGCAGCGGATGCAGCCACTGGAAGAAGCCGGGCATCATCTCGATGGGGTACATGCCCGAAGAGCCCGGAATCTGCACAATGACCAGGATGACGCCGATCGCCTTGCCGATATGCTTAAACGTGGTGGACAGCGCATAGATGATATTGACGTAGGTGAACGAAATGGCGATGCCGCCCAGCACGAACAGCAGCGGGCTGACGCACTGCACGCCAATCACCAGATCGCCTACCGTAACGATAATGGCCTGGAACGCGCCCAGGATCACCAGTAGCAGCCAGCGGCCAAAGTAGCCCTGACGCGCGGTAAAGCTGCCGATGCCTTCGCGGTCGACCTCGAGCTTGTAGATAGCGATAAGCACGTAGCCGCCCACCCAAAGCGCCAGATTGGTATAGAAGGGAGCGATGCCCGAGCCAAAGCTCTTGACCGGGAAAATTGACTTGGAAGTCAGCTCTACGGGAGATGCCATAAAGTCTGCCACGTCATTGACGTCGACACCCATCAGTTCAGCCAGCTCGCTCATGGACTCGGAGGTCTGCAGCGCCGCAATGTCGTTGGCGGCGGTTGCGAGCTTGTCCTGGACCTTGGCAAGCGAGGCATCGGTCTGGGACAGCGTGGTCTTGGCCTGACCGAGCGTAGCGTTGAGTTGCGAAAGTGTACCGCGCGCACTTGCAATAGCAGGCGTGAGGCCAGACACGATTCCCGTCAGATCACCCGAGACGGCGGCAAATGAATCAAGCGCGCTCGAGGCCTTCGGCAGCGCGTTTTGACCCAGGTCCGTCTGGGCCTGGCCAAGGTTAGTCGCACCGGTCTGGATTGCGTTATTGATAGCGTCGCTGGCACCCGAGACAGCCGCGGCGTCATTCGCCATGGCGCTCGACTGCGCAGACAGACTATCCTTGATGCTCTGAAGCTTTTCATTCTGCTCGCGGAGCAAATCGATGGTCGATACAATGCGCGCGTCAATTTCCTCGGAGCCTGTCGACGTGTCATTAACGAGAATTTCCAAGTGCCCGATAACGGCCTTATTGTGGTCGATCGTCGCCTGGAGAGACTCAAGCGAGTTGTCGATACGGGTGGTCGTAGATGTGACCGTGCCCGTCAGCTTGCCAATCGCAGCGTTCGCGGAGGCTGACGTCTTGGTGAGCGCAAGGCTGCCTTCCGAGAGCGCCTTGGAGAGCGAGGTGATGGAATTACCCGCCGTGGCGCGCGCCTCGACCAGCAGGTCGTTGCCCTGGGAGATCGCCTGCGTCAGCGACGGCGCCTGACCCTGTAGACCGGCAAGTGCTGCATCTGCCGAGGCAATGGAACCACTCGTCTTATCGATGGCGGCATTCATGTCGCCAATCGAACCACGCACCTCGCCCAAGGTATCGGATGCTTCGGACACCGAACTTGCCAGCGAATCCTGGGTCTGGGTTGCCTTGTCCTTTAAATCGACTCCGGCATCCTTGGCGATACCGGCAACAGTCTCGCCCGCCGTGGAGACAAATTCCGAGTTGATCTGCTCCTCGATGGTGCTTGCACCGGTGTCGGTAACCTTGGGCGCAATAGCGCTCTTCTTCTCATTGACGTAGTACGTAAGCTTGGGCTGATGGTAGTTGCCGTCGAGCATCGAAACCAGGTTATCCGAGAAGTTCTTGGGGATTACGATGGCCGCATAGTACTCACCGCTCTCGACGCCCTCTTTGGCATCGGCCGCCGAATCGACGAAGGTCCAGCCCAGCCGATCGTTCTCCTTGAGCTGATCGACGACCTTATCGCCCGCGTTGAGCTCGCCCACCAAGTCGTTTTGGGTGCCCTGATCGTTGTTGGCGATGGCAATCTTGATACCCTGGGTGTTTCCGTACGGATCCCAGTTTGCCACGATGTTGTACCAGGCATACAGCGAGGGAATAACGCACACGCCGAGGGTAACCACCAGGGCGACGGGATTCACAAGCAGTCGCTTAATGTCGCGCTTAAATATCGCAAAGGAGACCTTTGCATCGGATAGTTTGCTGCCGAGACTCACGCTTGGACCATCCATCCTGTCGTTGAATCGAATCGTACTATCGATAACCATTGTACGAAGGCGTTTTAACGTCTCGATGCACAATGGTATTGAGTTTTGCGGGTAGCAATATACTACGAAGATGAGTTAACGTACAGTTGTACAGTATCTTAAATTTCAGCAGGTCACAAAACCACAACCCGCACAAATTAGCAATCCGATTAGTCGTTAGGAACGTTCTTAAACGACCAGTCAAACAAGAACGTCCCCAATGACTAGTTTGGACCACGGTAACGTCGATGTTTTGGCAATGCCAGCGAGCGGGCACCAGAGCGAACAAATTGGCATGAAAAGAGGACGGCATAGACCTTCTGGTCATGCCGTCCTCTTTGAATGACAAGTTGTCGCTCTGGTGCCCGCGCAGCGTCGACCGGTCCGCCGTTCGTTAGAACGGCGGAACTGAGGGCAGCGTCGAGCCGTTCCGCCGTTCGGCAGAACGGCGGAACCAATTACATAAGCTCGCAGACAGCCGCCGCGAAGGCAACGGGGTCCTCGGGCAAAATACCCTCGACGAGCAGGGCCTGGTCATAGAGCAGGCCGGAGTACTGCTTGATCTTGTCGGCGTCGCCCGCCTTCTGAGCAGCGACGAGCTTGGCAAAGACCGGGTGCTTGGCGTTGAGCTCGAGCACACGCTGGCTCTTGGGCATACCGTCGGGCGCACCCTCGGGACCCTTCTGAAGTACCTTCTCCATCTCGAGCGAAAGCGGACCCTCGGTGGTGATGCACGCGGGAGCATCGGTCAGGCGCGCAGAGACAGCGACCTTCTCGACCTTGTCATCGAGTGCCTCCTTCATGGCGCTAAAGAGGTCCTCGTTCTCCTTAGTGGCGTCCTCGGCCTCCTTCTTCTCGTCCTCGGTCGCCAGGTCAAGATCGCCGGTAGCGACATTCTTGAGCTCCAGGTGACGATCTTCGACCTCGGGCTCGGCACCGTCGGCAACGGCCTTCTCGGCAGCCTCGCGGGCAGCGTCGTCCTCGTAGATCTTGGGCATATCGACGGCAACGTACTCACGCATAGCCTGGAACGTGAACTCATCCACATCCTGCGTCAGCAGCAGCACGTCATAGCCGCGGTCGAGTACGCCCTTTACCACGGGCATCTTGGTCAAGCGCTCACGCGAGTCGCCGGCGGCGTAGTAGATGGCCTTCTGATCTTCGGGCATGCCCTTGGCATACTCGGCCAGAGTAATCATCTTCTGCTCCTTGGCAGACCAGAACAGCAGCAGATCGGCGAGCTCATCGGCCTTCATGCCATAGCTCGAATAGATGCCGTACTTAAGGCCACGGCCAAAGTTCTCAAAGAACTTCTCGTAGGCCTCGCGGTCGTTGTCACGCATATCCTCAAGGTCGGCGGTAATCTTCTTTTCCACACGCTTGGCGATGGCCTTGAGCTGACGGTTCTGCTGCAGCGTCTCGCGCGAGATGTTGAGCGACACGTCGGCGGAATCCACGACGCCGCGGACAAAGTTATAGTAGTCGGGAAGCAGGTCGTCGCACTTCTCCATGATCAGGACGTTGGAGCTGTAGAGCGCCAGGCCCTTCTCGTAGTCCTTGCTGTACAAATCGAACGGCGCGCGGCCCGGCACAAACAGCAGGGCGTCGTACTCGAGCGTACCCTCGGCGTGGAAGCTGATGGTGCGCGCAGGATCGTCAAAGTCGTGGAACGTAGACTTGTAGAACTCGTCATAGTCCTTCTGCTCAACATCGGAGCTGCGCTTCTTCCAGATCGGCGTCATGGAGTTAACGGTCTCGAGCTCCTGGTAGTCCTCGTACTCGGGCTTGTAATCCTCCGGCGCGTCCTCGGGCTTGGGTTTCTGGCGGCTCTTGGAGACCATCATTTGGATCGGGTAGCGCACATAGTTGCTGTACTGCTGAATCAGGCTCTTGAGGCCCCACTCGGTCAGGAAGCGATCGTAGGTCTCGGCCTCGCCATCGGCGTCGAGCTTCTCGTTCTCGCGCAGCGTCAGGATGACATCGGTGCCGTGCTCGGCGCGCTCGCCGTCCTCGATGGTATAGCCCTCAAGACCGTCGGATTCCCACACATGGGCGACATCCTCGCCATAAGCGCGGCTGACCACCTTCACGTGGCTGGCGACCATAAAGGCCGAGTAGAAGCCCACGCCAAACTGACCGATGATGTCGACATCCGAACCCTGCTGCTCGGCGTTCTCGGTCTTAAACTCCTCGGAGCCGGAATGGGCGATGGTGCCCAGGTTGCGCTCGAGCTCCTCGGCGGTCATGCCAATGCCGTTATCCGAGATGGTAATGGTGCGGGCGTCTTTATCAAAGGAGACGCGAATAGCCAGGTCGCCCTGGTCGAGCTTGACGCTCGGATCCTGCAGGCTCTTAAAGTTGAGCTTGTCGACGGCGTCGCTCGCGTTAGAAATAAGCTCGCGCAGGAAGATTTCCTTGTTGGTGTAGATGGAGTTGATCATGAGGTCGAGCAACTTTTTGCTCTCGGTCTTAAATTGACGCATGTGCAGTCCTTTCGCGCTACCCCCGTCCGCAAAAACAGCCCGGTTACCCGAGCCGTATCGCAGACCTGCTATGTTCAGACTTAGATTTTATAACCCATTAGCGCGCATATATACATGCGGAATCGAAAAACTGTATGTCCGAGCACTCCGATGCGCCAATTGCCGAGGAGTGTCCCCAACTGTCGACAGAAAAGGAACGTCCCTATCTGCCATCTACGCGCTTGGCCATCCAGGCATGGGGCTGGCCCTCGTCTTCGTAGTCAACCGGGGCAATTTGTGTGTAGCCAGCCTTTTCATAGAGCGGCAACACGTATTCCTGCGCGTGCAGCTTAATTAGTCTAGCGCCAGCATCGCGTGCGCATGTATCGCTGGCCTCGACGATCGCGCTTGCCAATCCGCGACGACGCATAGCCGGCAGCACGGCGACGCGCCCCATAATGTAGGTCTCCCCCGCGGCGACGCCTTCGTCCAAGTCGCACGCCGGTGGCACCGGAGCCTCCGCATCTGCCGCGCGCTCCAGCTCCTCGGGAAACACGCGCGAGCAGCCGGTGAGTTGGCCATCCACATACAGCGTCACATGGATGCAGCCCGGGTCCTCGTCAATCTGGTCAAACTCGTTTTCATAGCCTTGTTCGTCCATAAAAACGGCGCGGCGCACCAGCGCCGCGTCCTCAAAGCAACCTGTCTTAAGTTGGATATCCAAGGCGGCCCCTTTATCGGTGTTCTTCGCCTTAGCCATGCCTATTTACCACCTTTCATAGCCGGAATTCGGCCAACAACGGGAATACCCAGGAGCTCTTCTGCCTCTTCGGCACCGCAGATACGCATGTTGAGTATATCTGCCAAAACAACGTAGGCAATTGCGATAAAGACGCCGGCAAGGAACGCAACGGCAACATACAGCAAGCGCTTGGGGCCGCTCGGAGACTCAGGGGTCTTGGCTTCATCGACCACGTTAATGCTCTGGGCGGCGCCAACATTCTGGGCGACCGTGCTTACCGAGTTGGCCATTGCCCTTGCAACCTTGGCCGTCTCCTTGGCATCGGTACCCGTCACCGAAAGCGTAGTGACGCGCGTCGTAGTCTCGGACGAAACGGCAATCTTGTAATCATCCAATCGGAAAGGCCCAGATCCTTGGCGGCACCGCTCTTAACGCTATCGCTGTCGAGCAGCGTGGCGATATCGTTGGAAAGCATCTGGCTCGCCGAAAGGTCGTTATAGCTCATCTGACCGCCGTCGGTCTTAGCGAGAATGTACATGCTCGTCGTGGCGGTGTAGGTATTGTCCATCATGGCAAAGGACGCGATACCCATGACGATCGCACAGACCACCGGAAGGGTAATGACCAGCTTGAGATGCTTTTTAAGCAGCTGGAACAATTCGAGAAGGGCCATGCAGCGTGCCTTTCAGTTCCCGAGTTCGTATTGACAAAACTGTCCATTTGTTATCGCATCTTTTTCCCATGTCCAAACTCTATACATAAGCTACAGCGCTTATAACAATCTTGCGCAACAATAACGCCGCACCGGCAACCCCGATGCGGCGTTTACATCAAGGCCAGCGGCCAAGCGCTATGCAAACGGCTCTTTCTGCTGTGCGGGAAACGTCACCGTGATGGTTGTCCCCACTCCCGGCTCACTCGACAGGTCGATATTGGCATGATGGTACAGAGCGGCGTGTTTGACGATCGCCAAACCCAGGCCGGTTCCGCCACGCGCCTTAGAACGACTCTTGTCCACGCGATAAAAACGCTCGAACACTTTACCCTGCTCCTCGGGCGCAATACCGATACCCGTATCGGCAACAGACAGGTACGGATGACCCTCGTCATTGGTCCCGCAGCGCAGCGTGACCGTACCGCCAGGTCGGTTGTAGCGAATGGCGTTGCTTGCAAGGTTGTAGATCAGCTCGTCAATCAGGCGCGGCACGCCTTCGATCACCATGGGCTTCGTCTCGTGCCCAATGGTCACATTCGACTGCCGGGCAACTTGCTCAAGACGCTGTTCCACCGTCAAAATGGCGCGAGAGAGCTCGATGGGTTCTGTGGACCCAATGGGCACCGCCTCGCCCTCGGATGCTCGCTCCGCCTCGTCCAAGTTGGAAAGCGTAAGAATGTCGTTGACGAGCGCTGCCAGGCGGCCCGCCTCGCGATAGATGCGGCCACCAAAGTTGCGCAAGTCGTCCTCGCCCTCAACCATGCCGTTTGCAATAAGCTCGGCATAGCCCGAAATCGCGGTAAGCGGGGTCTTGAGCTCATGGGTGATATTGGCCGTGAACTCGCGGCGCATTCGGTCGTTGTCCGCTAGCACCGCCATTTGGCGCTTGAGTTCCTGGCGCTGCGACTCGATACGCTCAAGCATGGGGACCATCTCGGCATAGGCGTGCTCATAGCTACGGCGTGGGTGGTCCAAATCCACCTCTTGCAACGGCGCGATGATTGCACGGGACTCGCGGCGCGCCATAAAAAACGAGAGCATTGCACCCGCTGCTGCGATAAGCAGCATCGGCGCCACCATCGACAGCAAAATCGCCGCAACGCCAGGCTGGGCTTGCGCCAAGCGGACAACCTGGCCGTTATCAAGGGCGACGGCGCGATACAGCATAATCTCGTCGAGCGTAGAGCTTGCGCGCTCCGCGGAACCCAAACCACTCTCAAAGGCCTCGATGACCTCGGGGCGATCGCCATGGTTGGGCAGTGAGGAAGGCGACGCCTCGTTGTCGTAGGCAACCGATCCATCCTTGTTAATCAGCGTGATGCGCAAGTCCTCGCGATCGAGGCTACGCAAGAACGGGATGGGCTCCTGCTGTTCGTCGAGGGCGGCAGCAATGAGCTCGGTTTCCTGCGCCAGATTGGCACTCGTGGCATCCGCCAAGGTGTTTTGCACAAAGAACGCACCCAGCACCGTAAACGCCACGATAACCGCCATGGCGCAAACAAAGATCGTCACAAAAACGCGGTGCGACAGCGTATGTTTTCCCTGGGGGGTGAAGACCACGGGTTACTCCTCCGATGCGGTGGCCGCGGTGTCGTCACCTTCGGCACCGTCACCGGCAGAAGGCTCGGCCAAGCGGTAGCCCACGCCGCGCACGGTCTCGATGGCACTGGCATGCTCGCCCAGTTTTTGGCGAAGCGTCTGCACGTGCACGTCAACGGTGCGCGAACCGCCGTCGAAATCCCAACCCCACACGCTCTGCAGCAACGACTCACGGGTAAAGACCACGCCGGGCTTGCGCATGAGGTACTCGAGCAGGTCGAACTCACGCAGGGTGAGCTTAAGCGGCTCGCCGGCAACGGTCACCTCGCGATGGCTGGGCGAAAGCACGATATCGCCCACGCTGAGCACATCGCTCGCCTGCTTGACCATGCCGCCGCGACGCAGCAGTGCGCGGCAGCGGCTCGCAAGCTCCATGAGCGAAAACGGCTTAGTCAGATAATCGTCGGCACCGCCATCGAGCGCCATCACCTTGTCGAGCTCGGTATCCTTGGCGGTAAGCATCATGATGGGCACCGTCTCCGTCAGGCGATCGGCACGCAGGCGACGCATAATCGCCAAGCCATCGGTATCGGGCAGCATGATATCGAGCAGCACGGCATCGGGCACCCGTCGCGCCACGGCAGCCTTAAACTCACCGTCGCACGAAAAGCCTTCGGCCTCGATCCCCTGCTTGCGCAGTGCATAGACCGTCAAATCCCTGATGTTGTCATCGTCCTCGACGTAATAGATCATGTTGAACCCCTTTGCGGCCGGCATAACCGCATCTTAATCCTAAAGGTACCTTTACTAGATGGTATCAGCCAAAACGTCCCGTCAAATAATCCGCCGTACGCGAGTCAGTAGGATTTTTGAAAAGCTGAGCGGTGGGCGCGTGCTCCACCAACTCACCTAGCAAGAAAAACGCGACGGAATCGGATATGCGCGCCGCCTGCTGCATATTGTGTGTAACGACCACGAGCGCGCAGGTCTCTTTGAGCTCGCAGGCCAGCTGCTCCACCACGAGCGTCGACACGGGGTCGAGCGCCGAGGTCGGCTCGTCCATCAGCAGAATATCGGGCCGCACGGCAAGCGCACGGGCGATGCACAAACGTTGCTGCTGTCCGCCCGAAAGCCCCAGACCAGGCTCCTTGAGTTTGTCCTTGACTTCGTCCCACAGGGCAGCGCGGCGCAGGGAATCCTCGACCAGCTCATCCAGCACGGCGCGATCGCGCACGCCCATGCCGCGGGGGCCGTAGGCGACGTTGTCGTAGATGCTCATGGGAAACGGGTTGGGGCGCTGGAACACCATGCCCACGCGCTGGCGAAGGCGGCAGATGTCGTAATCGCCCAGGATATCTTGACCATCGAGCGCAATCTTGCCCTCGATGCGGCAGTCCTTGATGCCATCGTTCATGCGGTTAAAGCAACGCAGCAACGTCGACTTGCCGCAGCCCGAAGGACCGATAAACGAGGTAATCTGCTTGTCGCGGATCTTGATGGACACATCCTTAAGCGCGTGGTGATCGCCATAGAACAGGTCGAGGCCCTCGACATCGATGCGCGTCGGCGAGGCGGCAAGGTCCTCTGCCGTGGGGCGAGTCGCATCCCCAACTTCGCGCTCATGCGCGGCCTCGGCCTGCGCTTCCATTAGCTCCTCGAGCTCCGTGGGCCCCACAGCCGCAGCAGCCGTCATACCGCATACCTCCACATCGATATCAAATCAGCAGTATCGATAGTAAAAATCGCAGCTCATATATGCGTGAGGGTATTGTCAAGTATTTGTAAGGACCTCCTCGATACGCGACGGGCAATCATATCGACCGTGCACACCCAAGCGTCCGCTCAGACACGAAGATAAACCGCACGCGCCAAACCCCAAGCGACACAGCCGGTAAACGATATACTCTAGAGCCAAAGGAGACCATCCCGTCGAAAGCGAAATCAGTGAAGCATCTCGCCCCTCTTGTAAAGCGTTCCGCGCAGCTGGCCGTTGGCCTTGCCTGCGCCGTCGCCCTTGTCGCCGGCATTCCGTCCGTCGCCGGCGCCCAAGTGCTCACGACCGATAACATCTGCGGCAAAGCCGCCGATGCACGCGGCATTGCAGCCGAAGACCTGCCCGATATCGATGCCTCCAATGCGTTTGTCATGGGTAAAAACGGCACCGTCTACTATGCCCGTAGCGCCGACGAGCAAGTCAAAATCGCCTCGATCACCAAGGTCATGACTGCAATCCTCGCGGTCGAGAACTGCAAAATAGACGAGAAAATCACCGTGAGCAACGCGGCGGCAACCGTAGGCAACTCGACCGCGGGACTCCTCGAAGGCGACGAGCTCACCGTCGAGCAAGCGCTGCGCGGCCTGATGATCCCCTCGGGCAACGACGCCGCCATCGCGCTTGCCGAACACGTGGGCAAAAAACTTGACCCTAAGACCAAAGATGCCGTCGCTACGTTTGTAAAAGCCATGAACGAGCGGGCCAAGAAGCTCGGCTGCACGGGAACGCTCTTCGAGAACCCGCACGGGCTGGATTTTGACGAATGGGCCGGCGATATGCATTCAACCGCACACGATGTGGCATTGATGATGCAAGAGGCCATGAAGGACGACACGATTCGCGAAGTCATAGCGAGCAAAGATCCCTGGATCGAAGTGACGGGCGCCGACGGCTCCGATCATTCGCATTCCATGGATACGCACAATGTTTTATTGGGCCAAGACGGCAATATCGGCGGTAAGACCGGCACCACCGACGATGCCGGATACTGCTTTGCAAGCGCCTACAATCGCGATGGCGACGAGATCTATACCGTTGTCTTGAACTCCAGCACCACCGACCAGCGTTTTGCCGATACGGCCACACTTGCTAGCTGGTATTACGACCACAAGGTAACGGTCGATATCGCCAATACGCAAAAGAAGACCGCCAACGGAAATCCGCTGATGGCACGTGTCAGCCAAACCGACTGGACAGACAAAACGATCGACGCCACGCTTGCCGACCCCACCGCGCAGGCAACGGTGTTCTCACTCGCCGGCGAAGTGACCGAAAAGGTTAGCTACGATGACCTTTCGGGCACGGTGCATGTTGGCGATAAGGTGGGCAGCGTTACGCTTAAGCAGGACGGCACCAAGATTGCCGTCATGGACCTGGTTGCCGACGAGGAAGGAACGGGGCCCAATCCCATCGAGTGGCTGCTCGTGAAGCTCGACCGCCTGGGCCGCTGCATCGACAACCGCCCGCTCACAGCCGAGAGCGAGACCGTAGCCAAGGCTCCTGAGGTGTAGGGCCAAAGCGATATCACATCGAACCAAATGAGGCGTCCAACGGGGCGCCTCATTTTTGAGGGTTCGAATCCCCAGCTAACGTTCTCCATACCAAAAAGGGCCCCTTACGGAGCCCTTTTTCAAATTCGTACTGGCGGAGAGCTGGGGATGTCCGGGCATGCTACGCATGCCCTCCGGCTTCAAAGCCTGGCGGCTTTTCGCCCACGGGCTACAAACGCTTTCGCGTTTGCTTAACGCCCGTGCCCTCTCGGGTTCGAATCCCCAGTTAACATTCTTCTAATCAAAAAAGGGCCCCAAATGGGACCCTTCTTTCAAGTCATACTGGCGGAGAGCTGGGGATTCGAACCCCAGATGCCCTTTTGGGGCATACTCGCTTAGCAGGCGAGCACCTTCGGCCTCTCGGTCAGCTCTCCGTAACAGCCGTTCCATAGTAACCAAACACTCGAATCCGGGCAAGGGGAAATTTTGATAATTGGCCGGCAGGCTTTCCTCCCCCATAAATCAAACCCCTATCCCAACGAGCGGCTGAGGGAGCCGAGCTCATCGTTTCCCATCGTACGCCACATTTGGAAGATGCAGACGCGTGCCAGGAAAAAGAAACCGTTATCGACCAGCTGCACAGCAGCGTCTGCCAGCTGGTTGGACACGGCGGGCACCGGCGGCAGTTCGAGCCCGGCCTTACTGATGGTCTCAACCGCTTCCTCGAACGTCGGTGGCTCATTGACACCCATCTCGTTCATAAGGCCCTGCATTTCCTCCAGTGCGTTGCTACCCGACTCCTCGCCGCGCGGTACCAAGCGGTAGCACGCCAACGCCAGCTCGAGCTGATCGCAGTTCCAGTAGGCAAACGCTAGGCGATAGAACAGGTAGCCGATTGAGGAACGGTCACTGGCAATGCGCAGGCCGTGGCGCGCCACCTCAATGACCTCGTCATAGCGCTCCAGACGCGCCAGCACGTTGATGAGTGCAAAGTGTGATTGCATGGATGAGCGCGCCAGATCGTAAAGATGACGCACCTCGGGCAATGCCCGCTCAAAATCCTCCTGATCGGCGTAAAAGCTGCAAATCTCATGCTGGGCAAAGTACAGAGCATCGGGAGCGCGCAAAATACGAACGGAGCGGTCTTCCTCCATTACCGGCAGCACCATACGCACCAGTTGGTTGTCGCAGAACAGCGTCTGGACCGGTCCTGTCGCCAAAAGCTCGGCAACGGCGCACTTGGCCTCCAGCTCCTCAACAAGACGGGAAAAGCCCTCAAACGCACCCGCGCGGTCGACTTTTGCCCGCTCGCGCAACTCAGCGACGCGCGCCACATACGGGTCATCGCCCTCCTCCATAACCTCAAGCTCATCAGCCGTATCGGCAAGCAGCAGGTCGCGCAACGCCGGCGGCAGCGAACGGTGGTCGTCACGCGGGCGAGCATGAACCTCAGCGGGCTCAATCGCATCCGGCGCGTCCGACTCATATGCCTCAAGCATGCGCTTGCACGGCATATCATCCATATCCATACTTTCAAAATTCTTAGCGGCGGGAACGCAATTGGCCAGATAGGCCGCACGCCCAAAGGAATATGTTGCAATGATGCGCTCGCCCTGCTCGCCATCGGGAGCCGCAATCTGAACGTAGCAGCGCGTAATGCGAGCGCCCGAAGCAAAGCAAGCCGCTGCGAGTGTAAGCGCAATGCGCGCATCGTGCTCGGTGGCCCATGCTGCGCGCTTAGGCTCATCCACCTCGCGCCAGGCATCATCTTGAGCATCGTATTCGCGCTGCGGCAAAGCATCGACAACCGTGCGGCCAAATCGAACCAGCATGATGCCCTCGGCGACGTTCGCTCGATAGATGTAGTCGAGCCGCGTGACCACGTTGAGTGCCTCTACGATACGTGCAAAGCGGGTGCGAACGTCCCACTCGCCACCCGGCTGGCACGCAACCGTCCCCGGTTTGGCCCACGGGTTGTCATTCGACAGCGTTTCGAGCAGGCGAGGAACGTCGTTTGTCGTCTTGCTGATATGCCATAGATCAAAGAGCGAGCAGCCCTCAAAGCTTGGCGACGAGGCAACGGGGCCCAACCCTGCCCCAATACGCTCAAGGATGCCGGAGAGGCGGTTAAGACGACACTCGATAGCAAGCAGCATGTCAATCTCGTCTTGGTCCAGCAGGCTACGATCAAAATTGAGATAGAACAGCTTTGAGCGGTCGATACGCGCTAGGCCCATCTCGGACTTGGCAGCGATGGTGCGCAGTCGGGGCAAATCGACCTCGCTCATAAGGGCGGCGGCATAACGCTCGATACCGCTCGGATTATCGGCATGGTCAACGCGGTAGAGTAGCGTCTCGATAGCATCGGGGAGCGGTGCCGTGTTAAAGCCCAAAAACACCTCGACCGGCTCGGGCAACTTTACGAGTTTGATCTTGTTGGCGGTGTTTTTTATACCCTCATCGAGCTCGTCGGCAGGTACCGTGTTCGCAAGGACGTTTTTGGGGTCGGCAAATATCACGTAGCGCAAGAACATCGAGGCCATGAACTCGCCATAAGGGAGAGCACGGCTCGAATTCCATGTCTCGTGGTCGGACTGCTCACGCATGGGCCCTTTGGGAGAGCCGACCGTTCGCGCGCAAGCGCGCATTGCGCCGTTGGCTCCCCGCACCAAAATCTCGCCAACACTGGAATCGGACTCGTCAAGGACCAATTTCATGTCGGGGTTCTTGGGCAATGGCACTTTCTGAACAGGGCCGTCAACCTTATAGACCTCACCTGACACGCTCACGTAGCCCAAAAGCGATATGTGGCTTTTGCCTACGAATTCGACGACGTAGCAAGACTCTTTAGGATCCTCGCCAAAAACTTTCCAGACAACACCATACGAGCGCCCCGCGGGTTGCTCTGGCATCGATGGAAAACGCTTTTTGGGGTCGAGAAACCTGAACTTGTATGTCGGACGCTCTGCCACGAAATATCACCCTGATCGGTCGTCTAGCAAAGGAGTGGTCGCGGATGGACCGCGACATCTACTCGGAATCTTACACGAGTCGATAAGAAATAGTCTCCCGCGGGCGGAGGCGCACGATTCCAGTCGAATGTCTGGGGTCGAATGGCGGCGTAAAAGAAAAGCCCCCGTCGCCGGAGGCTTTAAGCTCAATTGGTGCGGCGTATAGGATTCCGCGCATCCGCTTCGCGGATCCGCACCGGCTTCGCCCGCCTGCCGGCGCGCTCGCCCGCTCGCTAAAAACGCTCCGCGTTTTCTTTACGCTCGCGCCTCGACCGAGGTTCGAATCCGTGCATGGCTTCCAAAAAAGAAAAGCCCCCGTTGCCGGGAGCTTTAAAGTCAATTGGTGCGGCGTATAGGATTCCGCGCATCCGCTTCGCGGATCCGCACCGGCTTCGCCCGCCTGCCGGCGCGCTCGCCCGCTCGCTAAAAACGCTTCGCGTTTTCTTTACGCTCGCGCCTCGACCGAGGTTCGAATCCATGCATGGCTTCCAAGACGATATGAGAAAGCCATTTGGGTCGCCTCCCCCGCGGCGCAGCTTCTTTTCGCGGGCTCGGGATGCCACAATGGGCTTTGAGTATCGGCCCGTGCGGTAGCCCTTA
>NZ_JBQKDN010000020.1:0-30134 GCF_052121815.1 Collinsella sp. LCP19S3_B6 | reverse complement strand
TCTGGTGTGTCCATCCTCGCAGTATCCGGTTCTCAAGGTGCACGCCTGCGCCGGTTCCCGGTCCGACCGGGCCGCGCGGCAAGGAGATATATTGCCAGACCGGAGGGGCCCGCGGGGCGGGAATCTGGTTGCACACAGCTCCTACACATTTATACCCGCAGCTGACGCTTGCCAGTCGTTACCTACCACTCGCCGAGCATATCTTTATATTGATCAGCCCCATGGCTAGAGCCGATATGCGCCCCGAGCCAAAGCGCAGCCGGCATCAAGCAACTCGTCGCGCTCCTCCACCGAAAAGCCCTCGGCGTACACTCGCACCACCGGCTCAGTGCCACTCGGGCGAACCAACAGCCAGGTATCATCCTCAAATGCCAAACGCAAGCCGTCCATGTGACTTACGCTCTGCGGCGCCTTGCCGCAAATCGACTTGGGATTCACACCGGGAAGCAGCGTGCGCAGCGACTCGGCATCTTCTGCCTCAAGTCGTAAATCTCGACGGCCATAACTTGTTTTTCCAAAACTCGCCTCGAGCTGATCGACCAGCACGCCCAGCGAAGGCCCCGTCTTTGCCATGAGCTCACACAGGAGTAGGCAAGCGAGAATGCCGTCACGCTCGGGCATATGCGTGGCAATGCCGATGCCACCGGCCTCCTCACCGCCCATAAGCACCCCGTCTTTTTTCATCTCGGCGGCTATATATTTGAAGCCAACCGGTTTTACGGTCACGCGGCAACCGAGTGCCTCGGCAACACGACGCACAAGCGTCGAGCACGATAGATTGACGACGACTCGCCCCTTCAAATTGCGAAACTGAACCAATTCGCCCATTACGAGCGCCATGATCTGATGCGGATGTATATATCTACCGCGCTCGTCGACCGCGCCAATACGGTCAGCATCGCCATCGGTCACCAGGCCGGCACACGCACCGTCTTCGATAACTGCACGCTCGCAGGCATCCACCCACGGCTCTACGGGATCGGGACAGATATCCCTCCAATCCGATGCTTGCCCCGCATGAGTCTCATGGACCTCAACACCCAGCTCGCGCAGCAAATCGGCAAGATAACCTTGAGCCGCTCCCCCCATGGGGTCGACCACCACGCGCAGATGAGCGGCACGAATGGCATCGGCATCGACAAACGATGCTACCGCTCGCATATAGTCGGGAATGATATCCGCCGTGCGATACTGCTCCTCGAGCCCCAGAGGTTCGGCGGCCATCGTTGCCTCGAGTTCTTCGATGACGTCCTGGTTTGCCGTGGAACCATCGCCCATGCGCAGTTTGAGACAGAGATAGCCCTGCGGATGATGTGAACCGGTCACCATGAGCGCCCCGCACGCCTCGCCATCGTATGCGGCAGCCCACGTGATGGCAGGCGTGGGTACAAAACGGGCCGCAAGCACGGCATCAAGGCCATGGGCCGCAAGCACGCCAGCTGCAAGTTCTGCAAACTCGCGCGCCCGGGGACGGGTGTCATACCCGATATATACCGTCTTGCCGGGATATGTCTTTTGCCAGAGCTCGCCGGCGGCATCAGCGATACGGGCAACATTGTCAGCGTTAAAATCCTCGCCGACGCGAGCGCGCCAGCCATCAGTTCCAAAATGAATTATCGCGCACACACGCAGACACCTCGCAGTGTTTGGATCATGGTACGCAAGTGGTATACCCGCAACGAGCGCTCGGCAAGCCGCCGGCGCACGCATTCACCGTTTAGGCAAAAGCCGTCGAGGGCGCATATAGACAAAAAACCGCCCCGGTTGGGGCGGTAATTCGAATGTGCTTTTCTTAGGACTCTATATATCGAGCGCGTCTGCCATAGCAGCCGTCGTGATCGCCGTGGTTCCGCAACAGCCACCAACCATTGCGGCGCCAGCCCGCTTCCACTCGACGCATGCGCGCGCGAAAGCTTCGGGGTCCTCGTGCCACACGGGCCCATCTTGCGTTTGGACCGGATTTCCCGCATTGGGACGTACAGCAACGGGCGTCGTGGCTATCTTGACCATTCTTGGTACCGCAGCGGTAGCCGCTGTCAGGGTGCAGCAATTGACCCCAACCGAGCTCGCACCGTGCTTCTCGGCATACAAGATGGCGCCTTCGATGTTTAGGCCATCACCCAGCAGGTCGCCCTTGTCATCAATAGCAAAGCTCACCAGAACGGGCATGCCATCAGCGGCATCATGGGCACCGGCGAGCACGGGCTGCAGATTGCGGATAGACGTGATCGTCTCGACCAGAATCCCGTCGACGCCGGCGTTGAGCAGGGCGGACGCCTGCTCGCGAGCATTTGCGCGAATCTCTCGATACTCGGAAGAATCCTCGACAAACCACTCAATCGCAATAGGCCCCATGGACCCCAGCAATAGCTGGGGATTTGCCTGGCGGGCATCGTCGACCGCCCCGCGATTGACCTCTGCCATAGATGGAGCGATTTCATCGCGATCGAGCGCAAAACCCGATGCCTGGAACGTATTGGTAATAAGCACCTGTGCACCAGCGGCGGCATACAGTCGGTGGATGCGAGAAACCGTCTGCGGTTCGGCGAGGTTCCAAAATGCCGGCGGAATATCGGCGGCACCGTATTCACTCAGCAGCACGCTGCCCATCGGACCCTGTGCCAGCAGCGTCTCGCTGGCAAGTCGGCGCATAAGCTCCTCGCCGCCGAAGCGATTGTAATAACTCGTATCCATATATGTTTCGCTATTCCTCGATGCTGATTCCCTGCTTTTCGAGATAGGCGAGCCAACGGACCATTGTGTCCTCGGAAAGCGCGTGCTCCATCATGCAGGCCTCGGCATCGGCGCGCTCAAAGTCGACGCCGAGCTCCTGGACCAAAAATGTGCGAATCAGGCGATGGCGATACCAGATAGCCAAACCGACCTCGCGCCCACGGTTGGTCAGGATAACCTTGCCGTAGTGAGACTGCTCGACAAGTTCGGATGCCTTGAGAGCCGAAACCGCCTTGTTGACCGATGCCTTCGAAACGCCAAGGCGCTGTGCGATATCGACCGACCGCACGCCATTAGTCTCCCCATCCTCGCTTTCGATGCGAACCATGCACTCCAAGTAGTCTTCGTTCGCCACCGTTAGATGTAGCTCGCGCGAGCTATTTGTCGTATCCATGAACATCCGTCCCTTCTGCATTCAATGGCTGATTCTACCCCATCCAAGCGTCGCGGTATGCCGCGGCATACCGTGCTAGAGTTCTTGTTGCACACGACAACCAAGATTGGAGCGGTCTCTATGGAAAACACCACCACGAACCCCGACGTACTCGAGCGTTTCTTGCGCTACGTCCAGATCAACACACAGTCCGAGGATGCCAACTGTGACCAGGTTCCGTCGAGCACCGTCCAGTTTGATCTTGCCAATGTGCTTGCCGAGGAATTGCGCGAGCTTGGTGCAACCGATGCCCATGTAACCGAAAACGCCTATGTCTGCGCTCACATTCCCGCGAGCGCCGGCTCCGAGAATAAGCCCGCCCTGGGCCTGATCGCGCACCTCGACACCACCGAGGTCGCACCGGGCGCCGGCGTAGCGCCGCACATTGTGCACTACGAGGGCGGCGACCTGGTTTGCGGCATCGTCGACGGCAAGCCCGTATCCATGAGCACCGCCAAGCTCCCCGCCCTCAACAACCTTTTGGGCGAGGACCTGGTTTGCACCGACGGCACCACGCTGCTGGGTGCCGACGATAAGGCCGGTGTCGCCGAGATTATGGCGCTCGTCGCACGCATTGCACAGGACCCCAGCCTGCCCCACCCCACGCTTGGTATTTGTTTCTGCCCGGACGAGGAAATCGGCCACGGTGCCGAGCTGTTGGATATCGAGGACTTTGGCTGTAAGTATGCCTACACAGTCGACGGCGGTCCGGTTGGCGAGCTTGAGTGGGAGTGCTTCAACGCCGCCGAGGCTACCGTTAGCTTTGAGGGCCAGTCCATTCACCCCGGCGACGCCAAGGGCCGCATGGTTAACGCGGGCAATCTGTTCTGCGACTTCAATGCCCTGCTTCCCTACGTGCAGCGTCCGGAATACACCGAGGGCTACGAGGGCTTCTATCACCTTGAGGGCGTTTCTGCCACAGTCGACCATGCCACGGCGCGCTATATCGTCCGTGATCACGATGCCGCCAAGTTCCAGCAGAAGCTCGATCTGATGGATGCTGCCGCCGCGCTGCTCAACCAGCGTCTGGGCGAGGAGCGCGTAACGGTCGAGATCAAGCACCAGTACCGTAACATGGCCGAGATTGTCCGCGACTACCCAGAGCTGATCGATGTCGCTAAGGAATCCTTCCTTGCCTGCGATGTTGAGCCCCAGGTGCTGCCGATTCGCGGCGGCACCGACGGTGCACAGCTGTCGTTCCGCGGCCTGCCCTGTCCCAACCTTTCGACGGGCGGCTACTGCTACCACGGCGTCAACGAGTTTGTTCCGGTCAGCTCGCTCGTCAAGATGACCGACGTCTTGCAGGAGCTCGTCGCCCGCTTCGCATAAGGAACTCGAATAATCTAGGTAAGCAAAATCGCCCCGTCCTCAAAACCGAGAACGGGGCGATTTTTTGGTGCAAGGGGAGTAGTCGGCATCGCTGGTTGAATCAACGTCAGCGAGCGACATCCAGGGCGAACAAGTTGGCATGAAAAAGGCAGGACATTGATTCTGGTCATGCCCTGCCTTTTGAATGACAAATTGTCGCTCTGGGCGGCGCGCAACGTCGAGCCGTTGCGCGGACTGGCAAGCCCGCGCAACCCTAGTAGTTGGCTTCGTAACCGTTGCCGTCGCCAGTGGGCTCCTCGTAATAATATGAGCTGTAATCCGAATCGTCCGAATAGCTCGAATCGTCCGAATAGCTCGAATCGCCCGAGCTTTCCGACGAACCGGCCGTACCGTAGGCGTAATCGTCAGAAGTATGGTTGCTCAAATCACCGATTGTGGAGCTGGTTCCGTCGGATAGGCCCATGGTGTTTGGTCCCTTAGGATCCTTGCCGGCATCGACGCGCGCCATCATCTCCTTAAGCTCGTCCTCGTAGACAAAGACATAGCTCTGGCCGTCGATCATGGTGGTTTCATCTGCGTAGGAAGGCAGATTCGCCGAATAGATACCATCGACATCCATGCCGCGCATAGCATTGACCGTAGACACGATGTCCTGAACGCTCATATCGGTCACAAGCATATCGGACAGCGAATTAACCAGGTCGAAGACCTTCGTAGCATCAAAGTTGTTGAGAATCTGGTTGGCAAGGGCACCAAGCACCTGGCGTTGGTGACGCATGCGCGTATAGTCGCCGTCGGCATAGGTATAGCGGCAACGGGCATAGGTGAGCGCGGTAGCACCGTCCATGTGCTGCTGGCCTGCCGTAATCTTAATGTCCAGATGCTCGGGGTCATCGACATCGTCGGTGGCGTTGATGTCGATACCGCCCACAGAGTCAATCAATGATTGCATACCGTCAAAGCTAACCTCGGCATAGTGGGAAATCTGCACGCCGCACAGCTCATTGACCGCTTGAACCATGGCCTCGGCACCGCCATAGGTATGGCAGGCGTTGACCTTCATGGTTTCGCCGTTATAGACAACCTTGGTATCACGTGGAATGGATATAAGCGTAGCCTGCTTTTGCGTAGGGTCGATGCGCGCCAAGATAATTGAATCGGCGCGATACGTGTCCTCGCCCGGACGACCATCGGTACCCAAAAGAAGCACGTAGAACGGATCTTTGGCCTCATTGGTATCCACCAAGATATGGCGCAGATTGTCGGTAATGACATTGGAATCGCCAAGCTTGCCCATAATGTTGGCGAACCACAGCCCGGCGGCAGTCGTAGCGCTCAGCAGCACGCCAAGCACGACGATAAGCGCAACGCGACGGATTGTCTGGCCGCGGCGGCGCTGACGAGCGCGCTCGGAGTAGCGTGCAACATTATCGCGACTGTAGATCTTGGCCTGTGCGCCGGTTGAAGGTCTTCGAGTATCCGCTAAGGGCTTCTTATTATTAAACATAGGCAACCTGCATTAGTAGATGACGGGATCGGGAACAGTGGCGTGCTCGACGTTTGCACCAAGTGCCTGCAGTTTTTCGACAAACTGCTCATAGCCACGTTTGATGTGATGGATGGCCGAGACCTCGGTAACGCCGTCGGCGATAAGGCCAGCAACGACGAGCGCGGCGCCGCCGCGCAGATCAGGCGAGGTAACCTGTGCACCCGAGAATCCCTTGACGCCATGAATCATGGCGTGATGGCTTTCGATGCGGATATCCGCGCCCATACGGACCAGCTCCGACGCGAACATGAAGCGGTTCTCGAAGATATTCTCGGTAATCACAGAGCTGCCATCAGCAAGAGCGGAAAGCACCATGATCTGCGCCTGCATGTCCGTCGGGAAGCCCGGGAACGGAAGTGTCTGAATATCGACCGGCCTGATGCGCTCGACACGACTCACGTGAACGCCATTCTCGATTCGCTCACACTCGATACCCATGAGCTCCATCTTCTTGAGCACCATGCCCAAGTGAATGGGGCAAAAGCCCGTAACGTCGACACCGCGGTCATCGGCCATCAGGGCACCGGCAACGATAAAGGTGCCGGCCTCGATGCGGTCGCCCACCACGCGATGGGTAACGGGATGCAGTTCGTCCACACCTTCGATGGTCACGACGGGCGTGCCGGCGCCAACAATCTTGGCGCCCATCTCGTTGAGCATGTTGGCAAGGTCGACGATCTCGGGCTCGCGAGCCGCATTATCGATAACCGTAGTGCCTTGTGCGCGCACGGCCGCCATGATGAGGTTCTCGGTAGCGCCGACGCTGGCAAATTCAAGCGTAACCGTGGTACCACGCAACCCCTGAGGAGCGTTGGCATTGATGTAACCGTGTGCAGTGTCGAATTCTACGCCCAGCGCCTCAAGACCCAAGATGTGCATGTCGATCTTACGGGCACCCAGATTGCAGCCACCCGGCATGGCAATCTTGGCACGATGGAAACGGCCCAGCAGGGGACCCATCACGGCCGTGGAGGCGCGCATCTTGGCGACAAGCTCGTAGGGAGCCTCCCAGGAATCAACCTGAGAAGTGTCGATCACGAGCGTATGCTCATCGAGAACGTCAATCTTGGCGCCCATACCCTTGAGCACCTTGCCCATAACATGGACATCCGAGATATCGGGCACGTTCTGCAGCGTCGTCTTCCCCGGTGCCAGAAGCGTTGCCGCCATGAGTTTGAGTGCAGAGTTCTTTGCACCCGAAACGGGCACGGAGCCTCCGATGGTGTGGCCACCTTCAACACGGATAATATCCAAGGTCTACCCTTTCAAAAAGCATGCCCGGGATGGCTGGGCCATCCCGGGCATGATGTGTTCGCAAATGGTCGAACGCCAAATCGTTTGACTATTGGGCAAGCATGAGCTTACACCATGCGATTTCATTATAGAGGTAGGCGCAGCGTGCATCATCCTCCGACAAATTACCCAGCTTCTCTTCAAAACCTTGAATATCAGCTTTAAGCTTGTCGGCATCGACGGTCGCCAAATCGCAAGCGCGCTCGGCGAGGACAATCACGACATCGTCCGCAACCTGGGCATAGCCGCCGTCCACAGCAAACGTGTGGTCGACGGTGCCCATTTGCTTATCACAAACGCGAATGTAGCCGCGATCAATCGTGCAGATCTCGCTAGCGTGACGCGGAAGAATGCCGAACTCGCCGTCCGTGGAAGGCAGGGCGACAAATGCCGCCTCGCCTTCATAGGCGCAGCTCTCCGGACACACGATGCGGATTTGCATAGCCACTACTTCTCCTCCATCTTGGCGGCGCGCTCGCGCACGTCGTCAATCGTGGACGCATAACGGAACGCCTGCTCGGGCAGGTCGTCGCACTCGCCGTCGACAATGGCGGCAAACGAGCGGACCGTGTCCTCGACACGGATGTAGACACCGGGGTTGCCGGTGAACTGCTCGGCGACGTGGAAGGACTGAGACAGGAACTGCTGGAGCTTACGGGCACGGTTGACCGTAAGGCGCTGCTCCTCTGAAAGCTCGTCCATACCAAGAATGGCGATGATGTCCTGAAGGTCGGAGTACTCCTGCAGGAGCTCCTGGACCTTAACGGCCACACGATAGTGCTCCTCGCCGACAATCGAGGGATCCAGGGCGTCGGAAGAGGAAGCCAAGGGATCGATTGCGGGATACAGACCGAGCTCGGCGATGGAACGCGAAAGAACGGTCGTGGCGTCGAGGTGTGTAAACGTCGTGGCGGGAGCCGGGTCGGTCAGGTCGTCTGCAGGGACGTAGACAGCCTGAACGGAGGTGATGGAACCCGTCTTGGTCGAGGTGATGCGCTCCTGGAGGTCGCCCATCTCGGTAGCCAGCGTGGGCTGGTAGCCAACGGCGGACGGCATACGGCCCAGAAGGGCGGAAACCTCGGAACCGGCCTGGGAGAAGCGGAAAATGTTATCGATGAACAGCAGGACGTCCTGGCCACGATCGCGGAAGTACTCGGCGGTGGTGAGGCCGGCCAGACCGATGCGCAGACGCGCTCCAGGCGGCTCGTTCATCTGACCGTAGACCAAGCAGGTCTTGTCGATAACGCCAGACTCGCTCATCTCGAGGAACAGGTCGGTACCCTCACGGGTACGCTCGCCGACGCCGGTGAACACCGAGGTGCCGCCATGCTCCTGGGCGAGGTTGTTGATGAGCTCCTGAATCAGAACGGTCTTGCCGACGCCGGCGCCGCCAAACAGACCCGTCTTGCCGCCACGGATGTAGGGCTCGAGCAGGTCGACGGCCTTAATGCCGGTCTCGAAGATCTCGGTCTTGGTAGTGAGCTCGTCGAAATGAGGTGCCGGGTGATGGATGGGATAAAACTCATCGATCTGGGGCATGGGCTTGCCATCGACAGGCTGGCCCATAACATTCCAAATGCGGCCGAGGGTCTCGGGGCCGACGGGCATCTTCATGGGTGCGCCGGTGTCGACCGCGACGACGCCGCGCTGCAAGCCGTCGGTCGACGTCATGGCGACGGTACGAACGACACCGCCGGGAAGCTGAGACTCAACCTCCAGGATGGTGCTGATGTGACCCATCGGCGTATCGGCCTCGACCGTGAGCGCGTTGTAGATCGAGGGGACAGCGCCATCGAACTTAACGTCGACAACTGCGCCGATGATACGGACGATACGTCCCTCACCGGCCGTCTGACGTGCCGTGGCCTCCTCGACCGCCGCTTTAACGGTGGTATCTGCCATTAGTGTTCCTCCAATGCTGCGGCTCCGCCCACGATCTCGTTGATCTCCGTGGTAATGGAAGCCTGACGCACGCGGTTATACGTACGGGTAAGAGTCGAGATGATCGACGACGCGTTCTCCGTGGCGGAGTGCATGGCCTTACGGCGCGCACCCTGCTCGGCGGCGGCCGAATCGATCAGCGCCTGGTGAATGACGGTCAGGATGTAGCTGGGGACCAGCTCAGCCAACACATGCTGGGCGCTCGGCACGAACTTGAACGAGGACGAAACGCGCTCGGGGCCCTCGTCTGCGTTCTTGCGCGGGCCATGTGCCATGGCGATCATCTCGGGGTCGAGCGGAAGCAAATGCTCGGTACGAAGAACCTGATCGACGCGGTTGCGAGCGTGATGGTACACGATCTCGACGCGGTCGAGCTGACCCTTGGAGTACTCGTCGCAGATATAGCTCGCGATCATGCGGGCATCCTCGAGGCTCGGGTCGGCCGAGGAACCCTCGAAGTGCATGACCGTGTTGGCACGGCTGCGGAAATACTCGCTCGCCTTGCGACCGCATGCGATGATCTCGCACTCGGCGCCATCATGTGCCCATTCGCGAGCGATTTTCTCGCAGGTGCGCTCAACGTTGACGTTGAAGCCGCCCGCCAGACCGCGATCGGACGTGATCGCGATGATCAGACCGCGCTTGAACTCCTCATGCGTCTTGAGCATGGGGTTGTCGCCGACAGTCTCTGTATCGCTCGCAACGGTGTGCATGACGTCGGTGAGCGCCTTCTTGTAGGGCTCAGCCTGCGTGGCTCGATCGAGCGCGCGACGGATCTTGGCCGTAGAGACCATCTCCATCGTGCGCGTGATCTGCTTGGTGCTCGTGACCGAGGAGATTCGCTTCTTAATGTCGCGAAGGTTAGCCATAGAGCTTAGTTCTCCTCTGCGCCCTCAGCTGCGCTCGCGGTGGAGGCATGCTTGGAGGCGTACTCGTTCTTGAAATCGGTGATGGCCTGAAGCAGCTGCTCTTTGGTCTCGCCGTCGATCTTGTTGGTACGGACCTTCTGCAGCAAGCCGCCAAAGCCAGCATTCATGTACTCGAGCAGCTCGGCGCGGAACGGCAGCACCTCGGAAAGGGGCAGGTCGTCGATAAAGCCCTCGTTGCCGGCGAACAGCGTAACGATCTGCTCGGCGACGTCGAACGGCTTAAAGCGCGGCTGCTTAAGAAGCTCGGTCATGTGCGCACCGTGGGTAAGCTGCTTTTGGGTGGCTGCATCCAGGTCGGAACCGAACTGGGTAAAACCGGCGAGCTCACGGTAGGCGGCAAGGTCCAGACGGAGGTTGCCGGCGACCTGCTTCATGGCCTTGGTCTGAGCGGAGCCACCGACGCGCGACACCGAGATGCCGACGTCGACTGCCGGGCGCTGGCCCTGGAAGAAGAGCTCGGACTGCAGGTAGATCTGACCATCGGTAATGGAAATGACGTTGGTCGGAATGTAGGCCGAAACGTCGCCGTCCTGGGTCTCGATGACCGGCAGGGCCGTCATGGATCCGTAGCCGTTCTTCTTGGACATCTTGACGGCACGCTCGAGCAGGCGAGAGTGCAGGTAGAAGATGTCGCCAGGATAGGCCTCGCGTCCGGGCGGACGATGCAGCGTCAGCGACATCTGACGATAGGCGACAGCCTGCTTGGATAGGTCATCGTAGATGACGAGCACATGGCCGCCGGGGTTGGTCTCGCTGGCGGGCTCGCCGTTCTCGCCGTTGTACATAAAGAACTCGCCGATAGCGGCACCGGCCATAGGGGCGATGTACTGCATAGGGGCCGAGTCGGCAGCGGTAGCCGAGACGATGATGGTGTAGTCGAGTGCGCCGTGCTGGGCGAGGGTCTCACGGATGTTGGCAACCGTAGAGGCCTTCTGGCCGATAGCGACGTAGATGCAGACCATGTCCTTACCGCGCTGGTTGAGGATGGCATCGATCGCGATGGCGGTCTTGCCGGTCTTACGGTCGCCGATGATGAGCTCACGCTGGCCACGGCCGATAGGAACCATGGAGTCGATAGCGAGCAGACCAGTCTGAACCGGCTCGCAGACCGGGGTGCGGTCGATAACGCCGGGGGCCTTGAACTCGATGGGGCGACGGTGCGTGGCGACGATATCGCCCAGGCCGTCGATGGGCTGACCCAGCGGGTTGACGACGCGACCGAGCATGGCGCGGCTCACGGGAATATCCATGACGCGACCGGTGGTACGGCACTCGTCGCCTTCCTTGATGACGTTGACGGCGCCGAACAGAACAGCACCGACCTCATCGCGGTCGAGGTTCTGGGCAAGGCCGTAGACGGTCTCGCCGGTCTCGGAGCTCTTGAACTCCAAGAGCTCGCCGGCCATGGCGTTGCGCAGTCCCGAGACGCGCGCGATGCCGTCGCCAACCTCGTCAACATGGGAAACCTCTTGCGTGTCGACGGTAGCCGCCAGGCCATCGAGCTTCGCCTGCAGGGCGCGGGCGATGCTTTCGGCATTGAGGGTATCGGACATAACTAGGCTTCACCTCCGTTATTCAAAATCGTGGAACCGAGGGCCTCACGCGCTGCGCGCAGCTGGGTCTTGACGGTAACGTCGCGACGCTGGCCGCGGGCCTCGAGAATCAGACCGCCGATGATGGACGGATCGACCTTCTCGATCAGGAACACCTTGCGTTTTAGATCGGCCTCGCATTTCTCGGTAATCGTGCGGCGCAGCTCGTCATCGAGCGGGACAGCCGTGGTGACGGTGACGCCTACGACGTCCTCGTCGGTCGCGGTTACCATCCGATAAGCCGATGCAATCTGCGGCAGAAGATCGAGCTGGCCGCGCTCGAACACGGTACCGAGGACAGCAAGCACCTCGGGGCTGGCGTTCGCGATGACCTCAAGCTCGTGAAGATCGCGGAACACACGGCCCTCGGCCTTAGCGGCCTCCAGGAGGGTGCGTGCATAGGTCTCGAGAACCCTGTTCTCCATGCGGCTGTTAGGCATTCAGGCTACCTGCTTCCTTTATGTAGCGCTCGATCAGACGACGCTGCTCGTCGTCGTTCTCGAGGGCCTCGCCGACAATCTTGGTCGCAACGGAGACGGAAAGATCGGCGATGGAGCCGGCAGCGGCGGCATAGATGGAGTTGCGCTCGTCCTCGGCGTTGGCGTGGGCCTTGGCAATGATGTCCTCGGCCTCCTCGTGAGCCTTGGCGATAATGCGGGCGCGCTCGGACTCGGCGTCCTGACGGGCGGCGGTCACGATGTCGGCAGCCTGACGACGGGCGTCGGTGAGGAGGGCGTCGGACTCCTTGCGGGCCTCGATGGCCTTGCGCTTGGTGGTCTCAGCCTCATCGAGGCTGTCCTTGATGCGCTTGCCGCGCTCTTCCATCGTCTGCAGAATCTGCGGCCAGGCGAACTTGGCCAAAACGATGAAGATGATGAGGAAGGCAATGAGTGCAGGGACGAATTCCGCCATCTTGGGGACGAGGATCTCGGCCTTGTTCTCAGACTCCTCGGCGAATGCCGACACCGGCATGGCGAGCATGGCGCCCGTCAGCGCAGCAGCGACTTTCGCGTGGTTGAAATGCTTCATGGCGACTACCTTCGTGCTCAATTACGAAATCAGCGTAACGACGAAGCCGATCAGGCCCAGAGCCTCGGTGAATGCAGATGCAAGAATGAAGACGGTGAAGGCACGGCCCTGGACCTCAGGCTGACGAGCCATAGCGCCCGTAGCACCGAGTGCTGCAAGACCAATTGCGAGACCGGCACCGATAACGCCGAGACCATATCCGATAACTCCCACGATTCCTCCTTTGTCGTGCGCGTGTGCGCAGGATAAATACCTATGTTGTAGAGGCGCACGCGGGTGCCGCGCCTCCGAACACCAAATAAATGCGACCGCTAGTGGGCGTCAGCCTCAGCGATCTGAATGTACACGGCCTCGAGGACCGTAAAAACGTATGCCTGAACAAAGGCAACGATCAGCTCGACGGCGTAGATTACCAAAAGAATCAAAACCCACGCCACGCTGGGCAGGGCGCCCACGGCGTTCATGGCCGTAAAGTGCTCCAGCATCGGCTGGGCAAAGAGCGTGGCCATGATGGCGAACGAGCCCATGACGATGTGGCCGGCGAACATGTTGCAGAACAGACGGACGGCGAGCGTGACCAGGCGCAGGCACAGCGAGAAGAGCTCGATGACCCACACGAAGACGTTCATGGGGAAGGCGACGCCCGCAGGGGCGAGGCTCTTGAAGTACCCAAAGAAGCCGTGCTTCTTGATACCGAAATAGATGAAGTACACAAACGATACGAGTGCGAGGGCGGCGGTACAGCCGATGGCACCGGTGCCGGGCTTCATGCCGGGGATGAGGCCGATAAAGTTGTTGATCAGGATAAAGAAGAACAGCGAGGCCAAAAACGGGAAGTGCTTCTTCCAGTTGTCGCCAACGACACCCTTGGCGATATCGTCCTGCACGTACTCGATGACCCACTCGACGCCGTTAACGAAGAAGCCCTCGGGGACAACCTTCTGCTTCTTAGTAAACGCGAAAAAGACCACGAACATGACGACAGCGGCGATAAGCAGCCAGAACGAGTACTGCGTCAGGCCCGCGTTAAGGTCACCCACGACCGGAGCCGAGGAGAACTCAGCGACGAGCTCGGCGATCGCGCTGGGTAACTTGGCAAATGCGTCCAAGATTCCACCTTCCCTGTTTGCCCGCACCAAGGTGGGGCAACGCCTTTAATCCTTCATAATCACCATGCAGGCGATCACGATCCAACAAATCAAAAACCCGGCGAGCTCGCCGCACAAAAAGGCGATGAGCGCCACGGGGGCTACCAGGTGCACAATTACGACGCCCATAAAGAGCACCGCAAACGACACCATGATACCCAACATGCCTACCGTCATGTTGGCATCGCGTCGATGCGCCAGCACCGAAGCAAGCGCAAGGTACAACGGCAAAAATGCAACAAGACCGACGACGAATCCCGTTGCGATGAACGGCACGTGGCCTGCCAGCTCAACCGGCATGTGCCTTCCCTTCTCGCGACATATAGCCCACATGGAGCCATACCCCGCTCACATCGTCCTAGTATTTTAGGGCGCATGATTGCAAAATCAATGCACTGTTACCCAACCTTAATCGCGTCTTTAGCCCCTTGGGGTGTCAAACGGACAAAAGGCCGAGCACTGAGGACGAATGGGTCGCGATGGCCGACGAGCGTACTTGACAAACGCCGCCGCACCCGCGTAAGCGCAGCGCGACAGCGTTGTTGACTATTGTACGAACCGAACACGCGATGACAAGTGGGAAAACGTAAGTTAATACACAACTGTACATTTTCTTAAGACACTCTTTATACCGTACCTACGGTATAGCGCGTTTTGGGCCCTCGGTGGCTGCGACGACACTCATAAATATGCGTGCAGGCGTCACTCGTACACCCGCACGCACCAATCATGCACGAATGAGCACGTGCAGCTGCCCATGCCTGGCGACTAGAGCGTGCCGTAGATGCGGTCGCCGGCGTCGCCGAGGCCGGGAACGATGTAGGCAGCCTCGTTGAGATGGTCGTCGATGGCACAGGTATAGATATGCACATCTGGGTCCTTCTCGGTCAGCGACTTGAGGCCCTCGGGGGCCGCGACGATGCACAGCATGCGGATGTCCTTGACACCGCGCTCGCGCAGGTAGCTGATGGCCATCTCGGCCGAACCGCCCGTGGCGAGCATGGGGTCGACAACCAGGCAGATGCGCTGGTCGATATCCTTGGGCATCTTGCAGTAATACTCATGCGGTTCGTGGGTAACCTCGTCGCGCTCCATACCGATGTGGCCCACGCGAGCGGAGGGCACCAGGTCGAGGATGCCGTCGACCATGCCAAGGCCCGCACGCAGGATGGGCACGATGGCGAGTTTCTTGCCGGCGAGCTGTTTGAACGTGGCGGTAGTGATGGGGGTCTCGACCTCGACGTCTTCCATAGGCAGGTCGCGCATGGCCTCGTAGCCGTCAAAAAGCGCGAGTTCGCGCACGAGCTGGCGGAACTGATTGGTGCCGGTGTTTTTGTCGCGCAGGATCGACAGCTTGTGCTGAACGAGCGGATGATCGACAAGCGTCACACGGGACGCATCGTAGGTGACGGTCATGGGTCTTGCCCCTTTCGTTGCGGCCACAAAATGGCCTTGCTGACAAAGCGCGCAGCGATGTTGCCGCCGCGCGCCATACACAAGTTTAGCGGTTTGCTGTATCGAGTGGCCCGTCGCAGCCCTACTGTGCGGTACTGAGCGAGCGCTTGACCGCATCGCGCCAGCCCGCAAGGTTTTGCTCGCGGCGCTCGGCGGACATGTGGGGAAGGAAGGTCCTAACGATCTGGGCATTTTGCTCCAGCTCTTCCAGGTCTTCCCAATAGCCGACGGCAAGGCCCGCCAAGTACGCGGCACCGATTGCCGTGGTCTCCACCGTCTCGCATTGCAGCACGGGGATATCCAGCAGGTCGGCCTGGAATTGCATGATGAACTCGTTGCGCGACGCGCCGCCATCGACAGACAGGCGTTCGATCGAAAGCCCCACGTCCTGCTCCATGGCGCGCAGCACGTCGTAGCTCTGATATGCCATGGATTCGCAGGCGGCACGTACGATGGTCGCACGGCTCGAGGCGCCGGTCAGACCGCACACGATACCGCGGGCACGCGGGTCCCACCAGGGAGCGCCCAAACCCGCAAAGGCGGGAACGAAGTAGCAGCCCTCGTTGTCGTTAATCGAAGCGGCGAGTTGTGCAGACTCGCTCACGCTCGAGATGATGCCCATGTTGTTGCGAAGCCAGTTCATGGTGGAGCCGGCGGCAAAGATGGAACCCTCGAGTGCATAGCTGATCTTCCCGTCCGCGGCGATACCGATGGTGGAGACCAGACCGTTCTTGGATTCGACGACCTCGTCGCCGGTGTTCATGAGCATAAAGCAACCAGTACCATAGGTGTTTTTGGTCTGGCCGGGACGGAAACAGCAGTGGCCGAACAGCGACGCCTGCTGGTCGCCCGCCACACCCATGATGGGTGGCATGTTGGTCATGATGTCGCTCGCGACGCGGCCGTAGTCGCCCGAGCTCCAGCGAACCTCGGGCATCATGGAACGCGGAACGTCAAAGAGCGCCAGCAGGTCGTCGTCCCAATCGAGCGTATGGATATTAAAGAGTGCCGTGCGGCTGGCATTGGTGTAGTCGGTGGCAAAAACCTGACCGCCGGTGAGGTTGTAGATGAGCCAGGTGTCGATGGTGCCAAACATGAGGTCGCCCACCGCCGCGCTCTCGCGTGCGCCGTCAACGTTGTCGAGAATCCACTGCACCTTGGAGGCCGAGAAATACGGGTCGAGCGTAAGCCCCGTGCGGGAGCGCACCAGCTCTTCTGCGCCCTGCTCAACCAAATTATCGATCAGAGACGCGGTGCGACGGCACTGCCATACGATGGCGTTATAGATGGGCTGGCCGCTCACGCGGTCCCATACCACCGTGGTCTCACGCTGATTGGAGATACCGATGGCGGCGATGCGATCGGAATGAATCCCGCTCTTAAACTGAACCTCCATCATGACCGCAATCTGGCTGGCAAGGACCGCCATGGGGTCTTGCTCCACCCAGCCGGGACGCGGGAAGCTGGTTTTGACGCTGCGGCGCGCTTGGGCGACGATGCAGCCGTACTCGTCGACGATGGTCGCAAGTACCGAGGTGGTGCCGCAGTCGAGCGCCATGATGTAGGAACCGCCAAAGTCAAACGAGGCATCTTCCATGCCCAGGCTGCCCAGATTCAACGACATCGCTTACACCTTTCTATGCATCGGGTCGGACAGGACCCGCTCAATCTCTGATGCGGGAAGTGCGCCTTGGCGCAGGATCTGAAGCCCGCCGTGCTGGAACGACACGATGGTCGAAGCGTCGCGGCACGGCGTCTCGCCCGCGTCGACGGCCACGTCGACCCCTTCTAGAATGCGGTCTTCAACGTCGGCAAAGCTTGCCGGTGCGGGCGCGCCGTGTGTATTGGCGCTCGTACAGGCAAGTGGGCTGCCACAGGTGCAGATGAGCGCCTGTACCACGGGCGAGGCCGACGCGCGAAGAGCCACCGTGTCGTCGGCGGCACGCATAAAGGTCGGCACGCAGGGAGCCGCCTTGACCACAATAGTCAGGGCGCCCGGCCAGCATCGTCGGGCAAGTATGCGTGCCTCTTCTGGGATATCCACGCCGTAGCGGTCGAGGGCCTCGGCATCATCGACCAGCCAGGCGACCGTTTGGGTGAGCTCACGCTGCTTGAGGGTAAAGATGCGACGGTAGCCGGTACCGAGCGCGGGCACCGCGGCGCCGTTGACGGCAGCCTGCGGATCGCGCGGCCACGGCAGAGATTCGATTGTATCTTGGGGCACGGCGTCCGAGAAGGCGTTGACTGCCACAGCGACGCCATAGACGGTCTCGGTTGGAATCAGGGCCAGGCCGCCACGGCCGAGCACCTCGGCCGTACGCTCGACGGCGAGCCGATGCGGCTCGCGCGCTCCCTCGAATACCCGATAGACCGTCTGCATGTGTATGCCAGCCCCTTACACTCTGGTGAAAGTTTGTTTACTGAGGGGCATTCTCGCACGAAACGTTTAACCTATTTGTCCACAGCGCATGTTGGTTTGGTGAGCGGCTATAGCAGTCGGTGAAAGTGAGGGGTAATTGAGCCGTGACAAGCCTCTTTACATTTCCGGCGCAGCGCTCCCGCCACCGCGCCACCAATACGCTTCGTACTTTACTGACGTTGCTTGGGCTCGGTGACGATAGCTCGAACGATGCGGGGACGATCGGTGAGGTCACGGACGATGCGTACGTCCGAAAGACCCGCCTGGCGGCAGAGCTCGGCCGCGGCGTCGAGGGCGCCCTCATAGAGCTCGCAGGCAAACAGGCCGCCGGCGCGCAGCATATAGGGCGCCGCATTGAGCAGGCGGCGGAAGATATCAAGGCCATCGGCGCCGCCCTCGAGCGCCAAATCGGGCTCAAAGTCCTTGACCTCGTGCGGCAGCGAGCGCATGACGTCAGTCGGGATATAAGGCGGGTTGGAAACGAGCACGTCGAAGGTGCCCCACTCCTCGCGGGGGATAGAGCTCACCAGGTTCGTGAGGCTGAAGGCGACCTCATCGGACGTAAGCCCGAGTGCATCGCGGTTTTTGGTGGCCAGGTCGATGGCGCGCGGCTCGATATCGGTAGCGGTGCAGGCGACATGGCCGCGACGCTCCCAAGCAAGGGAGAGCGAAATGCAGCCCGTGCCGCAGCCGACCTCGAGAACGCGGGCAATGCGGGGGTCGGCAGGCACAGACGCGGCGGCATCCTGCACTGGGGCCGTCTCTTGTTCGACGCCTTCGATGGCAATGCCGTATTCGTCGAGCTCGGGCTCAGCGACTTCCGCGGTCTCGGCCTCAGCTGCCTGCGCGGCGGCTTCCTCGGCCTCACGATCGGCCAGCTCCTCGGCATAAGCTCGGCTGCCCAGCACGTCTCCGCCCAACGCCGCCTCATCGGCAGCCGTGAGGTTGGCGGCACGGCGCTCGGCAGTCGCGCGTTCGTCAGCCAATGCGACTTCGGCTTTACGCGCCTGCTCGACCTCGTCGTTCCATGGCAACTCTACGCGCTGGCGGGTGGCAGCCTCGGGGCTCAGAACCTCGGCATCCAGATAATTGAAGACTTCCTCGACGAGCATCTCGGTCTCGGGACGTGGAATGAGCACGCCGGGGGCGCACGCGACGTCGATCATGCGGAACTGCGTGCTGCCGGTGATGTACTGCAGCGGCTCGCCCTTGGCGCGACGGACAACCGCCGCGTGCATGGTCTCGAGCTGCGCTGCATCGAGCGTGTCGTCCATACGCATATATAAGTCGATGCGCGCTAGGCCCGTGGCGGCGCACAACAGCCACTCGGCAGAAAGACGGGGGTGCTCTTCGCCGCGCTCGGCTAGGTACTCCTTGGTCCACTCGAGACAACGCCTGATGGTCCAGATCTCGTTTGCCATGGGTCCTCCCCTCTTAAGCGCCGGGCGGCGCGCGAATGTCGGAGCAGATTGTACGCGAGGGCGGCACGCGGCGAGAGACGATTGGAAGCGATTATCGAGAATCAGCCCAGAATTTTGCACCGGGCTCGCTCAAAGTGTTCATTCGCCGACGTCTAGATTTGCATTCGTCAAGCTTTTGGCAAGGTTGCCCCAAAACTGACCAATATCTAACCAAGAACTTGCCAAATCACTTGACGTGCGACGCACCAAAAAGGGCCCCGCGACTTCTTGGACGATTTTTCGAGCAATATTTTCAATAGCATATGAAGGTTGTTAATTACTTTAAGCAGGTAGACAGGTCAATTTCCAACAAAGTAGATTAAATAAACTCGAAAAGTAATTTACCCAACCTAGTCATTTAAGAACGTCCCCAATGACTACCTCTGAGACGCCGCAGGTTGAGCATAAGTCCCCAATGACTACCCGCCGCAGGTAGAGGACGGACAGCGAGCGGGTCGCATTTGAGACAAGGTGACGTGGAACGAAAGGGCGCTGACCTTCTGGTCGCGCCCTTGAAGTTGAACGTCAGATTGTACAGGTGCGGCCCGCGCAGCGTCGAGCCGTTACGGCGTTTGGTAAAACGCCGTAACTTATACGGCCTGTGCCAGCTTCTCGGCACGTTCGGCGGCGGCAAGCGCCTCGATGACGGCACCGAGTTGGTCGCCCAGAAGGACGCCGTTGTAGGTGGAGTTGAAACCGATACGGTGGTCGGTCACGCGGTCCTGGGGCTGGTTGTAAGTACGGATCTTCTCGGAACGGTTTCCGTGGCCAATCTGGCTCTGGCGCTCGGCGCCGAGCTCGGCCTGCTGCTTCTCGAGTTCCATCTCGTACAGACGGGCACGCAGCATCTGCATGCAGACCTCGCGGTTTTGAATCTGGGAACGCTGCTCCTGCGACTGCACCACGGTATTGGTGGGCAGGTGGGTAATGCGCACGGCGGAGTAGGTGGTGTTAACGCACTGACCGCCAGGACCGGAGGCACAGTAGGTATCGATGCGCAGGTCGGACTGGTTGATCTGAACGTCGATCTCCTCGGCCTCGGGAAGCACGGCGACAGTTGCCGTGGAGGTCTGGATGCGGCCCTGGGACTCGGTCTTGGGAACGCGCTGGACACGGTGCACGCCGGATTCGAACTTCATGACGGAGTAGACACGGTCGCCCTCGACCTTGAACTCGATGGACTTAAAACCGCCGGCCTCGCTGGGGCTGGAGTCGAGCACGGTGGTCTTCCAGCCACGCGACTCGCAGAAGCGTTGGTACATCTTGTACAGGTCACCGGCGAAAATGGCCGCCTCGTCGCCACCTGCGGCGGAGCGGATCTCGACGATGGTGTTCTTGTCGTCATTGGGGTCACTCGGGATGAGCATGTACTTGATGTCTTCCTCGAGCTGGGGAAGCTTGTCCTCGTTCTCGGAGATGTCCATCTGGAGCATCTCCTTCTCGTCGGCATCGGTAGTGTCACGGAGCATTTCTTTGGCAGCCTCGATGTCGTCGAGCGCGCCGATGTACTCGCGCGCAGCGGCAATGAGGTCGGACTGGTGCGCGTACTCCTTGTTGAGACGCGTGAACTCCTTGATGTCGGAGGCGACGGCCGGGTCGGAAAGCTTCTTCTCGAGCTCCTCGTAGGCCTTGATGATCTTTTCGAGCTTGTCGCGCATGGCGGAACTCCTTTATATGCGTGAAGGTGAAAATCGGCGGAATTGATGGGGCGCATGGCGCCGTTGCGGGGTAAGCCCAGCTAGAACATGTCGATTTTCAGATACATGCGCATCCCTTCGCGTATAGGGTACATAGTTGCGGTCTAACCCATATATGATAGCGTGCGCAGGCAAACCTGCATATAACCCGCACGGAATGCGTGGACGTAGTCGTTGGGGACGTTCCTTAACGACGAGTCGTTTAAGAACGTCCCCAACGACTACAACGGCTAACAAAGGGACTGTCGCTTTGTCACATTCTAGAGCGTTTGAAGCAGAGCGATGAAAAAGTGGACACCCTGGAGGTAGGCACGGCGGGTAATGCGCTCGTTGGTGCCGTGGACACCGCGATCGCACTCGTCATCGTCGACCACAAACGCCGAAAAGCGAATGCATTCAGAGCAAATACGCTGATAGTTAGCCGCATCGGTGGCACCGATCACAGTTGAGGGCACAATGCCGACAGCAGCCCCGCCCGCCGCATTCGGTACGTTTTCCTCCGCCCCCTTTTGATCACGAAAGTAGCGGGCGGCAATAGTGCGAACGGCCTCGAGCCCCGGTCCGCCAACACGTGGGGACGGCGAAGGTTCTGAGCTGCCGGGGCCAAGTTCGACCTCCACGCGCCCGGTAAGGCCCGCAGCGGCAACGGCCTCGCAGCAACGGTCAACAACATCAGCCACGCCCGTGCCCTCGAGCATGCGGAAGTTAATATTGGCCCACATATCCTGCGGCATCACGTTGGCGCCAGTGCTGCCGCCCTCAATCTGCGTGGGCGCACAGGTAGTGGTCACGAGCGGATAGAGCTTGTTGCTGGCAAGGCAGTCGCGAACAATGACGCCTCCGTTGGCGGCAATCTCATCCGCCGTGTAGAGCCCCAACTCGACAAGCTGCGCGGCAAGCAGATCGGTCACGCGCGTCGGCCACTCGATATCGCAGATTGCGGCGATAGCGCGGCTCAATACCTCGAGCGATGTGCCGCCGTAGGGGTTGGACGAATGTCCGCCTTCGCTCTTCGTCTTGAGCACGATATCGGCATAGCCCTTCTCGGCAAGGTCGGCATGCATAAGCCAGCCCTCGCCCGCGCCGTACTCGGCAGCCGAAACAATACGGTAGTCACCCTCGTCGATCAGGTATTCAAGTTCAACGCCGCGCTCCTCGAGCACGCGGCCGATGGCCCCCGCTCCATACTGCGTGGTCTCCTCGTCCTGTCCAAAGGCGAGCAGCAGCGTCCGCTCGTGCTCCCAGCCGTGCACCAACGCATACTCAACCGCCTCGAGAATACCTGCAACCTGGTCTTTCATGTCGATAGCGCCGCGACCCCAAATGTAGGTGTCGTCCACGTGACCGCTAAAGGGGGCATGCGTCCAGTCGGCCTCGGTGCCGGGCACCACGGGAACCACGTCCATGTGGCCCATGAGCATAACGGGCTTGAGGGCAGGGTCGGAACCGCCAAGTGTCACCAGCAGCGAGTGGTCGATGAGTTCGACCTCGCCCGCCGCGAACACATGTGGCCACGCCTGCTGCATATAGGCGCGCAGGTCATCGAACGGCTGCCAGTTCACCGCCTCGGCATCCATACTCGAAACGGTCGGAAACGACAGCACGCGCCCCAGGCGCTCGCACGCGCCAACTTCGTCCAAATCGGCAAAATCATCCTCATGCGCAAAGAAGCGCCAAACCTCGGCCATGGCATCCTTTCGATTGTGATGACGAGGGCCGCCCCACCGGAACGGCCCTGCCATGCAAACATTTGCGGTTGGTTATTTGTCCTCGAGATAGCGCGAGAGGAACTCGCGGGTACGCTGGTGCTTGGGGTTGCCAAAGAGCTCCGCCGGCGCGGCGTCCTCGAGGACCACGCCCTTGTCCATAAAGACCACGCGATCGGACACGGTGCGGGCAAAGGCCATCTCGTGCGTGACGACGACCATGGTCATGCCGTCGGCAGCGAGCTTGCGCATGACCTCGAGCACCTCTCCCACGATCTCGGGGTCGAGTGCGGAGGTCGGCTCGTCGAACAGCATGATCTGCGGATTCATGCATAGGGCACGAGCGATGGCCACGCGCTGCTTTTGACCACCGGACAGGCGACCCACGGCGGCGTGCGCGAACTTTTCGAGTCCCACGCTCGTCAGATGCTCCAGCGCGACCTTTTCGGCCTCGGCCTTGCTCATCTTTTTGAGCGTGACGGGCGCAAGCGTGCAGTTATCGAGCACGTCCATGTTGTTAAACAGGTTGAAGCCCTGGAACACCATGCCGATGTCCTCACGCAGCTTGTTAATGTTGCAGCGCTCGGCCGTGAGGTCCTGGCCATGGAACCAGATATGGCCCGCGTCCGGGGTCTCGAGCAGGTTGAGGCAGCGCAGAAAGGTCGATTTGCCCGAACCCGAAGCGCCGATAATGGTAACGACCTCGCCGGGGTTAACGGACAGGTCGATGCCCTTGAGCACCTCGAGCGAGCCGAAGCTCTTGTGCAGGCCCTCGACGCGGATGAGCGGCTCATTGGTCTGTGCGGCGGCCGCAGCGCCGGTAGTGGCGGTATCTGCCATGATGATTCTCCTCGTCTTGAGCCTAGTTGGAGCTGGGCAGCGTGGCCGGGGCCTCGGCGCCGAGCTTTTTGCCAAAGGCCTCGAGCAGGCGGCTCGCCACGAGCGTCAGGATTAGGTAGACCACGAGTGCCACGCAGTAGACCTCCATCTGGCGGTAGTACACGCCGGCGACGGTGGTAGTGGCGTACATGAGGTCGAACACGCCGATGACCGAGAGCACCGACGAGTCCTTGATGTTGATGATGAGCTCGTTGGTGAGCGCCGGAATCGCGTTTTTAATGCCCTGGGGAAACACGACTTTACGCATAGCCTGCCACTGCGACAGACCCAGCGAGCGCGCCGCCTCGGCCTGACCGGGATCGATGGACTCGATGCCGCCGCGCAGGACCTCCATCATGTAGGCGGTGGAGTTGAGCGAGATGGTGACGAGGCCGGCGGTAAAGGTACTCCAAATCTGGTTGGCCTGGGCGGTCTCGAAGCCCATGCCGCGCAAAACGGTGAAGCCCGCGTAATAGATGAGCAGGCCCTGGACCATCATGGGCGTACCGCGCACGATGGTGGAGTAGACGGTCGTAAAGCCGCGGCCGATGCTCTTAAAGAAGCGCACCAGGTCGTTGTCCACGCGATCGAAGGTCTGAATGCGCAAAAACACAAAGAGCAGTGCCAGGAAAAAGGCGATGACGGTGCCGAAGGTGGCAAGCGCGATGGTGATCTCGATACCGCGAATGAAGAAGTCTCCGCTTTTGTAGGTCATGTAGACCAGGCTCGACAAAAAGTCGCTGGGGTTGGAATCCGAGACAATGCTCACCTGCACCAGGTCGATAAACGACATGACGCAGCGGTCGATAAAGAAAACTGCCGCGATGGTGACCGCGACGTAGCTGCCCAAGCGTGCTCCACGACGGAAACGCTCGGATGCGAACGGCGACTTTTTGCGATAGTCGCTCCAGTGCATAAGCTTGGTGACCAGCGCCGCCGTCGACACGACGAGCCACGCCCACAGGATCGCCCAAAGGCAATCTTGGAACACGCCCGTGGGGGCCAGGAAGCTCAGCGGCGTGGGGTTGCGCTGGCTAAACGCCAGTCCGAGCGCCGCGATGACGCTCGTGCCCAGGTACACATAACGATGATCGGCTTTGATAAAGGAGACCAGACGATTGATGGCTTTCATGCTGCCTCCCTATGCCGGCTGACGGTCGAGGCACGCGTCCCACATCTGGTCGCGCTCCTCCTGGCTGACGCCCTTGAGCGTCTTGTCGATGAGCTTAAGCAGCTTGTCCGAGCCCTTGCGGCAGCCGACGTTTGCCGCGACCTCCTGCTTAAAGCCCTCGCCCTCGGCAAAATGAATGGGGACGATACCGGGATTTTGGGCCATGTAGCCCTTTTCGTTTTCGGTGTTGTACGTCACGGCGTCGCAGGTGCCCTGCAGCAGGTTCGAGAACACCGTGGGGACGGAGTCGACCGGGTTTTTGTGAACGACGCCCGGGATCTCGTCGATGACGGTATCGAGCATGGTGTCCTTTTGGCCGAGCACCGTGGCGCCGCTGAAGTCACTGAGCTTGGTGGCGTTTTGGTAGGGGGAACCCTCTTTTACGAACAGGCCAAAGTAGCCAATAAAGTACGGGTCGGAGAAGCCGACCGACTCCTCACGCTCGGGCGTGGCGCTCATACCGGCGATGATGAGGTCGATCTGGCCGTTGTTGAGCGAATCGATAAGGCCCGAGAAGCTCTGCTTGACGGCAACGGGCTCGCCACCGAGGGCCTTGCAGACAATCTTGGCGATCTGCACGTCGTAGCCATCGGCATAGGCGCCTTGTACGTTGTCGATGGGGATGGTGTACTCACTGGCTTCGGAAACCTGCCAGTTGTACGGGGCGTAGGCCGCCTCCATGCCGATGCGAATCTTATCCTTGCCGATCACGGAATCGGACAGGTCGTCGCGACCGCCGCCCGTCGTGGGCTGAACCACCTTGAGCGTGGACGGGCGCTGACAGCCGGCGAGCGCGCCGGCGACGACGGAAGCGCTCGCGGCAAGAGCGCTACCCAAAAAGATGCGACGGCTGCACACCGGCTGTGGATGCACGTCGCGCTGATGGGGAGAATGCATAATCTGCCTTCCCTGTTGAATCGTATGCTAACGACTTAACAGGATACCGCTCAGCGTTACCTCCAGCAGATGCATATATACAAATTAACAAACAGAAAACGATTGGTAGCCGTTGGGGACGTCGATGATTCGGCAATGCCAGCGAGCGCCACCCAGAGCGAACAAGTTGGCATGAAAAAGGCAAGGCATAGACCTTCTGGTCATGCCTTCCCTTTTTAATGACAAATTGTCGCTCTGGGTGGCGCGCAGCGTCGACCGGTCCGCCGTTCGTTAGAACGGCGGAACCTCTAGAGCAGCGTAACCTCGAAGGCGCGCTTGTCGGTGGCGCCGGGAGCCAAGGTGATGGTGTTGACCTTGTGCTCGAAGACGTCGTCCTCGGTGTCCATGGTGGTATGTCCGGTCCAAGGCTCGAGCGCCACGAACGGGGCGTCGTTGGCGGCAGACCACACGCCAATGTACTTAAAGCCCTCAAAGTCAATCTTGACGCCGTGGCCCGACTTGCGACTGCGCAGCGTGAGCGTGGAGCCCGGGGTATCGGTGAACATGATGGCGTCGTTGTCGAAGCTACGGTGTGTGATGGGCAGCACGTCCGAGTTATCGGGAGCCTTGTAGCTTCCCTCGAACGTCATAAGGCCATCGGGCGTGATGATGGGGGCCTCGTTAGTCCAAGCCTCGGTAAACGCCAGCTCGTAATCCTCGAACGCCTCGTCCTCGGCACCGGGAACGGGCACGTTAAATGCGGGGTGGCCGCCCACCGAAAACGGCAGGTCCACGTCGCCGGTGTTGGTGACGGCAAAGGTCTGCGTAAGAGTGGCGTCGCCAGTCAGGGCATAGGTCATGTTGAGCTTAAAGTGGAACGGGAAGGCCTTGAGCGACTCGGGCGTATCGGTGATCTCGTAGGTAACGGACGAACCGTCCTCCGACACCTCGACCAGCTTGTGCTCCACGATACGCGCGATGCCGTGGCGCGCCATCTCGCAGCTGCCGGCCGCAGACGTCGCCGTGTTGTTGCGCAGCGAGCCCACAATGGGGAACAGGATGGGCGCATGCTTGCCCCAAAAAGCGGGATCGCCCTGCCACAGATACTCGTTGCCGTTGAGGGCAAGGCTCGTGAGCTGGGCGCCCATGGAATCGATGGCCGCGGTGAGGCCGCCGCGCCTGATGGTAGTGACGGTAGACATGCTACTTCCTCCAAAAGTAAACAATAGTGTCGAGGACTATTGTCCCACTCTTGGCGGTGGGACGGGACGGCAGGCGATTATTGAGTAGCCATAGCGGAAATGGGCGGCGAGCGCCTACTGGGTATCCACGTAAAGGTCAAACCCGCCCTGCGAGGTGGTGTCGACCGTATCGGGCGCCCGCGAGTTAAAGCTCGCGGGAACCATTCTTTTCGAGGCACGAAAACGCGTGCCGTCGGTGGCGACAGGTGGCTCATCGACCGTAAGTTCGTAGTCGCCGGGCTTGAGCTCGATACCGTCACCTTCGGAATTGACGTATTGGTGCTCGTCGATCGCTTGCCCCTTGAGCGTACGGCCCACGATATGGATGAGCATCTGGCTGTCGCCGCGCGCGGTATCCCACGTCGCGCCGTCCTTGACCTCGACCGACACATGCACCGAGCGCGTACGGTTGAGCGATTGTTCGACGGAGATCTCGACCTTGGCGGCGTCTTGGCGCTGCTGCTCAACATGGCTCCAAACGCTGCCGATTGCCGAGCAGGCGATAACGCCGGCCATGAAGGCGATGAGGATGGGGCCGAGCGGAGAGCGCCGGCCCGCGCCTTCCTCGCGAGCCAGATCGGGGCGATGCGTGGGCGCAGGCGCCTGGGCGCCCTGCGCGGGCACGTCGAGAATGCTAAAGGATGCCGTGCTGTCGGGGTCGATAGTGTGACGCGGCTGTGGGGTCCTTGCCGGCGAGATGGACATGTCGGCCGGCTCACCCAGTGTGGCCGTGGCGTCGGCCTTTGCCTCGTCGGCCTCAGCCTGGGCCCAGGCCTGTTCAAAGGTTAGGGGTTCGGCCGGGTCGGAAGCGGCGTCCGTCTCGACGGCATCGTCGCCGCTCTCGTCCTCGTCGCTCGACACGTCATGCGGTGCGGGCTCGTCCCACTCCTCGTCCGGAACCTCGCCCTCGCTATACCACCATTCAAAGTTATCGATATCCATACGGGGCGCCCCTTAGGCCTCGCAAATAAACACTTGCTAGCCTTATACCCCCAGACGGCACGAGGGCTCGCACGGAATGCGAAAAGGACTGCTCCTTTGTCGCATCGAAACGGATCTGTTTGCGTTTAGCCGCGGGTAATCTTATTTCTCAACAAGAAGTCGACTGCCCCCACGATTCTGATGCCATCGATGTCCGTTGGATGGTCGCCATCCCTGACAATCAGGATCTTCTCATACGAATCAGGAATTTTTCCTAGCGTGCTTAGCTTGAGCGGTCGCAGCTCGCGTTCCCTCGTCACCTCGGCATCGATCCGTTCGGTAACCTGGATATATTTGCGGTCTGATCCCTCGCCGATTGCGACAAAGTCGATTTCCCCCGCGCGTAGATGGCCGCAAAACACTTCGTATCCTTCAAAGACAAGCTGGTTGTAGATAACGTTCTCGAGCATCCTTCCGCTATCGCTACCTCTATATCCGTCAAGATAGCTGCGAATTCCCGTATCAGCTATGTAATATTTACCGCCTGTCTTAAGAAGCTTCCGCCCCTTGATGTCATACCTTTTTACTTTGGTAAACAGGTACGTCTCTTCCAGAGCGTCAATATATGCCGACACCGTCGATGCGTTGGTCTTACCGCCCGCTGATTCGTTGAGCGTCCCTACGATTTTGTTGACCGAGGTTTGGTTGGAGATGTTGTCTGCCAGATACGCACAGAGCCGCTCGAGAACATCGCGCTTGGTGATAGCTCCGCGACCCCTACGCGTCACACGCGACAGGATATCGCGCGCGACGATCGTCTGGTAGAGGCTACGGATATAGTCGCGACACAGCTCACGTCTCGGCTCATCATGGGCCAGAAACGGCATGCCGCCATAGGTTATGTACTGCTCAAGCACGGTATTTGAATTAAGGCGATCGCCCGTCTTGGAAACAAGTTCGACCCTCTCACCAAGCCCTTCAGCGGCGACCGCATCAATCGAGCGAAAATCAAGATATTCGCCAAACGTGAGAGGCTGCATCTTGACCTCGACATATCGGCCCGAGATAAGCGTTGCGAGCTCGCTCGATAGCAAAAAGGCATTGGAGCCCGTGACATAGATATCGCACGGCAAATCCACTCGGAGCGAGTTGACCGCCTTTTCCCAACCTTCGACATTCTGGAGCTCGTCAAAGAACAGGTAGGGATGATCGATGCCGTCGATGCGCTCCCGAACCATACGATAAAACGTCAGATAATCCGTAATTCCCGCGTACTCTAGAGATTCCATCTTAAAGGTCAGCAAACGCTCGGCTGGCACCCCCTGTTGCGCCAGATAGTCCCTCATCATGTCCAATAACGTTGATTTGCCACAACGGCGTATGCCCGTCACGATTTTGATGAGGTCGGTATCCTGAAAAGCAATGAGTCGATCAAGATAACGGCTTCGGCGAACGATATCCATAGAGACTCCCTAGCGCCCGACCAGACATGAAATCTTATAAACTTGCATTTTTTGCAAGTTTATAAGATGTTACCTTAGAAACTTGAAGAATTTGCAAGTTTCTAAGGTATGGAATGTGACAAACGGACTGTCTCTTTGTCACATGAGCTTAGCGCTGCTCATGTACCTTTTCTCGGTGTCATGCTTCACGCACTTCATGGACGTGGCACGCCGCCGCCATCCCAAGTCGATGGTACTCGCAAGCTCGGTTGAGCCCATGGGTTTAACGTCGGTATCTCGTTCGGCACCGCGGTAGGCGGAGCCGTGGTAAGCAACATTGGCATTGCGTACGTGGGCGCAGTGGGCGCCGCGTTCTCGCTTGTGGCCTGGGCGCTCACGCTGGTGACGATTAAGCTCGCCCGCTGGGAACGCCGTCATCAATCAACACAGCCCCGGATGCAGGCATAGGGGCGAACATAGTCCAAGGTGGCAAGCAACCGGTGAAAACCGTCCCATACGAGTAGTGTCTATCCGCCTGCAAGCTCCGACAGTGCAATTTCGTGTATTTCAAATACACGAAATGCGCGTGGGGCAACTCAAAGGCGGCGGCAGACACATTGTGAACTGCCTCCCATTTCTTGGACACGAGAAATGGGAGGCTTTTTATGCGTGTCGACTTGAGAGTGAAACACGACATCGAGGCCAGGAAGGCGGCGATCGGGCTCTTCGAGCGAGGGCACGGCTTCGAGTCGGCGGCGAAGGCGCTGTCGGTCCCGCGCAACACCGTGAGACAATGGCTCTACGTATACCGGTCGTTCGGAAGCGAGGTGCTGCTATCCATGGACGGCAAGCAGACCAGGTACACATACGAGCAGAAGGTCGCCGCCGCCT